>NZ_JBAKHP010000022.1:0-103172 GCF_036902745.1 Micromonospora sp. CPCC 205554
GCTGACCGTCGCCGCCCAGACCGTCCAGGTGTCCGCCTACCCCGACCACTACGCCCAGTGGGAGCAGCAGGCCGCCGACCTGGTGGCCGAGCACTGGAACAGCTGACCCGGCGGTGACCGGGGTCACGACGAACGAGCGGAAGAACCGTGACCCCGGTACCGTTGTGCAGAGCGTCGGTGTGTCCAGTGTCCCCGGGCCTCACCTAAATTGCCTTCGCGGAATACCGTTCGGCTGGAGCCGCGTCGCGCCACTCGCCGAGAGGCGACATGCACACCGACGCCCAGAGCCGCCCCGGCCATCCGGCCGGGGCGGCTCTGTCTGTGGGCTCGAGTCGCACGCCTCCGACGCCTGGCCTAGGGTGAGAAGGGAGAGGTGAGAGCCGTTCTCGACGGAGAGGGGGGTGCGCGGATGGGGTTCAAGACGTTCATCCAGGGGTGGCCGGTCTACCGGCAACTCACCGGCACCGACCCGCTCGGTCGCGGCGCCGCCGCCCAGTCGGCGCGGTCCGCCGAGTTGGCTCCCCGCACCGAGACCGCCGACGGCATGGCCCGCTCGGTCTGCCCGTACTGCGCGGTCGGCTGCGGGCAACGCGTCTTCCACTCCGACGGCAAGGTCACCCAGATCGAGGGCGACCCGGACAGCCCGATCTCGCGCGGCCGGCTCTGCCCGAAGGGCTCGGCCAGCAAGAGCCTGGTGACCAGCCCGCTGCGCCAGACCAAGGTCCGCTACCGCCGGCCGTACGCGACCGAGTGGGAGGACCTGGACCTCGACGTCGCGCTCGACATGATCGCCGACCGGATCCTCGCCGCCCGCGCGGAGACCTGGGAGGACGTCGACGACGAGGGCCGCCCGCTGAACCGGACGCTGGGCATCTCCAGCCTCGGTGGCGCGACGCTGGACAACGAGGAGAACTACCTCATCAAGAAGCTGTTCACCGCGATGGGGGCACTCCAGATCGAGAACCAGGCCCGTATTTGACACTCCGCCACCGTCCCCGGTCTGGGGACCAGTTTCGGTCGCGGCGGCGCCACGGACTTCCAGCAGGACCTCGCCAACGCTGACGTCATCGTCATCCAGGGCTCGAACATGGCCGAGGCCCACCCGGTGGGCTTCCAGTGGGTGATGGAGGCGAAGAAGCGCGGCGCGAAGGTCTTCCACGTCGACCCGCGGTTCACGCGTACCAGCGCGCTCGCCGACACGTACCTGCCGATCCGGGCGGGCACCGACATCGCGCTGCTCGGCGGCGTGGTGCGCTACATCCTGGAGAACGAGCTCGACTTCCGGGAGTACGTGCTGGCGTACACCAACGCGGCCAACATCGTCAGCGAGCGGTTCGCCGACACCGAGGACCTGGACGGCTTGTTCTCCGGCTACAACCCGGACACCGGCTCGTACGACCACGCGAGCTGGCAGTACGAGGGCCAGGAGGACAACGCCAAGATCCGCGGCACCGGCAAGGAACGCGACTCGGCCTCCGGGCTGGAACACGAGTCGCACGGCGAGCCGGTACCGCCGCAGGCACCTCGGGACGAGACGTTGCAGCACCCCCGCTGCGTCTACCAGATCCTGAAGCGCCACTTCGCCCGCTACACCCCGGAGATGGTGGCCCGCGTGTGCGGCATCCCGGAGGAGAAGTTCCTCGAACTGGCGCGGGCCTGGACGGAGAACTCGGGCCGGGAGCGCACCGGCGCGCTCGTCTACTCGGTCGGCTGGACGCAGCACAGCGTCGGCGTGCAGTACATCCGCACCGGCTCGATCATCCAGACGCTGCTGGGCAACATGGGCCGGCCGGGCGGTGGCATCCTGGCGCTGCGCGGACACGCCAGCATCCAGGGCTCCACCGACATCCCGACGCTGTTCAACCTGCTGCCCGGCTATCTGCCGATGCCGCACCACGCCGACCACCCGACGTTCGACGAGTGGGTCGACAGCATCCGGCATCCGGGCCAGAAGGGCTTCTGGGGCGACTCGCGGGCCTTCGCGGCGAGCCTGCTCAAGGCGTACTGGGGTGACGCGGCGACGCCGGAGAACGACTTCTGCTACGGGTACATGCCCCGGATGACCGGCGACCACGGCACCTACCAGCAGGTCCTGAACATGATCGACGGCAGGGTGAAGGGCTACTTCCTGCTCGGCCAGAACCCGGCGGTCGGCTCGGCGCACGGCCGGGCCCAGCGCCTCGGCATGGCCAACCTGGACTGGCTCGTGGTCCGCGACCTGTTCATGATCGAGAGCGCCACGTTCTGGAAGAACAGCCCGGAGGTCGCCACCGGCGAGATCGTGCCCGAGGAGTGCCGCACCGAGGTGTTCTTCCTGCCCGCGGCCTCGCACGTGGAGAAGGAGGGCACGTTCACCCAGACCCAGCGGCTGTTGCAGTGGCGGGAGAAGGCCGTCGACCCGCCGGGCGACGCCCGCTCCGAGCTGTGGTTCTTCTACCACCTCGGCCGGGTGCTGCGGGAGAAGCTGGCCACCTCCACCGAGCTCCGCGACCGCGCGCTGCTGGACCTGGCCTGGGACTACCCCACGCACGGTCCGCACGCCGAGCCGAGCGCCGAGGCGGTGCTCAAGGAGATCAACGGGTACGAGGTGGCCACCGGCCGCCCGCTCGACGCGTTCGGCGAGGCCCGCGACGACGGCTCCACGGCGATCGGCTGCTGGATCTACTCCGGCGTCTACGCCGGCGGGGTGAACCAGGCGGCCCGCCGCCGGTCCCGGCACGAGCAGGACTGGGTGGCGGCCGAGTGGGGCTGGGCGTGGCCGGCGAACCGGCGCACGCTCTACAACCGCGCCTCCGCCGACCCCGACGGCCGGCCGTGGAGCGAGCGCAAGAAGTACGTCTGGTGGGATCCGGACGCCGGCGAGTGGACCGGGTACGACGTGCCGGACTTCGAGAAGACGAAGCCGCCGTCGTACCGGCCGCCCGAGGGCGCCTCCGGGCCGGCCGCGCTCGCCGGTGACGACCCGTTCGTCATGCAGGGCGACGGCAAGGCGTGGCTGTACGCGCCGAGCGGCGTCCTCGACGGCCCGCTGCCGACGCACTACGAGCCGGCCGAGTCGCCGATGCGCAACCCGCTCTACGGTCAGCAGGCCAACCCCACCCGCAAGATCTACGAGCACCCGATCAACCGGATGAACCCGAGTCCGCCGGAGCCGCACAGCCAGGTCTTCCCGTACGTGTTCACGGTCAGCCGCCTCACCGAGCACCACACCGCCGGTGGGATGAGCCGTACCGTGCCGCGCCTGGCCGAGCTGCAACCGGAGATGTTCGTCGAGGTGTCCCCGGAACTGGCCGGCGAGGTCGGGCTGGCACACCTGGGCTGGGCGCACCTGATCAGCGGCCGGGCGGTGATCGAGGCGCGGGTGCTGGTCACCGACCGGCTCACCCCGCTGCGGGTGGACGGCCGGATCATCCACCAGGTATGGCTGCCGTACCACTTCGGCACCGAAGGGCTCGTCACCGGCGACTCGGCGAACGACCTGTTCGGCATCACGCTGGACCCGAACGTCCTCATCCAGGAGAGCAAGGTCGGCACCTGCGACATCCGGCCCGGGCGGCGGCCCACCGGCCCGCCGCTGCTCGACCTGGTCGGCGACTACCAGCGGCGGGCCGGGATGACGCCGGACCGCAAGGTGCCGGTGGTGACCACCGACGCGGCCGGCGGGGACGACGCCGCCGGCAGCACCGACGAGCAGTCGGCCGCCGCGCACCAGGACGGGGATCGGGATGCCTGACGCCAACAGCCTGTACGGGCCGCTGGACCCGGCCCCGGACGCGGGCTGGGTCTCCGCGCCGCCCCGGATGGGTTTCTTCACCGACACCAGCGTGTGCATCGGCTGCAAGGCGTGCGAAGTGGCCTGCAAGGAGTGGAACGGCGTCCCCGACTCGGGTTTCGACCTGCTCGGCATGTCGTACGACAACACCGGCGCGCTCACCGCGAACTCGTGGCGGCACGTCGCGTTCATCGAGCAGCCCCGCCCGGCCGGGCACCGCACGGCGCCGTTCGCCGGCGACCCGACCGGCCCGGCGATCAGCCCCGCGTCGGCGTCGGTCGGCGCGGGCACGGCACCCGACACCGGTACGAACCCGGGCCTGCCGCCGGGGCGGCCGGAGGCGGCGGCGCGGATGGCCGCCGGGCCGGAGTTCCTCGGCATGCCCGGCGCCCAGCCGCCCGGGCGGGGCACCGGCGCGGAGTCCCGCACCGACTTCCGCTGGCTGATGATGTCCGACGTGTGCAAGCACTGCACGCACGCGGCCTGCCTGGACGTGTGCCCGACCGGTTCGCTGTTCCGCACCGAGTTCGGCACCGTGGTGGTGCAGGAGGACATCTGCAACGGCTGCGGCTACTGCATCTCCGCCTGCCCGTACGGCGTGATCGACCAGCGCAAGGGCGACGGCCGGGCGTGGAAGTGCACGCTGTGCTACGACCGGATGGGGGCGGGCATGACGCCCGCCTGCGCGCAGGCGTGCCCGACCGAGTCGATCCAGTACGGCCCGCTCGACGAGCTGCGGGAACGCGCCGCCCGGCGGGTCACCGCGCTGCACGAGCGCGGCGTGCCGGAGGCGCGGCTGTACGGCCACGACCCGACCGACGGTGTCGGCGGCGACGGCGCGTTCTTCCTGCTGCTGGACGAGCCGGAGGTGTACGGGTTGCCGCCGGACCCGGTGGTCACCACCCGGGACCTGCCGAAGATGTGGAAGCGGGCCGGGCTGGCCGCGCTGGCCATGGCGGCGGCTGCCGTCGCCGCGTTCGTCGGAGGATCGTCGTGAGCCCGGACCGCCCGGTCGGTGACCTGTTCCGCCGTTTCCGCGAGCGCCTGTCCGCGGAACGCGGCATCGGCACCGCTGCTGAACGCGGCAACGGCGCCGCCGCTGAACGCGGCAACGGCGCCGCCACCGAGCGGGAGAACGGCAGCCGCGCCACCGCGGCCGGTCCCGGCGTGGGCCGCACCGACGCGGGTTCCCGCGACGCCGGCCTGGCCCCGCACCCGCCCCGCGACGCATCCCCGCGCCGGCGCAGGGGCGGCAAGGGCGGCGGGGAGCAGTTGAACGTCCCGCCGGCCGAGTTCAGCTCCTACTACGGCCGGCCCATGCTCAAGCCGCCGGTGTGGCGGTGGGACATCGCCGCGTACCTGTTCACCGGCGGTCTCGCCGCCGGCTCGTCGCTGCTCGCCGCGGGCGGGCAGCTCACCGGCCGTCCCGCGCTGCGCCGCGCCGGCCGGATCGGCGCGCTCGCGGGTGTCGGCGCCAGCACGTACTTCCTGGTCAACGACCTGGGCCGGCCGTCCCGCTTCCACCACATGCTGCGGGTGGCGAAGGTGACCTCGCCGATGTCGGTGGGCACGTGGATCCTCAGCGTGTTCGGCCCGGCCGCCGGGGTCGCCGCGGTCGCCGAGGCGGCCCCGCTGCTGCCCGAACGCGGCGTGCTGGGGCTCGGCCGCCGGCTGCTGCCCCCGGCCGGGCACGCCGCCGGGCTGGTCGCCGCCGTCACCGCGCCGGCGCTCGCCACGTACACCGGGGTGCTGCTGGCGGACACGGCGGTCCCGTCGTGGCACGAGGCGTACCCGGAACTGCCGGCCATCTTCGCGGGCAGCGCGCTGGCCAGCGGCGCCGGCGTCGGGCTGCTGGCCGCGCCCTGCGCGCAGGCCGGCCCGGCGCGGCGCCTCGCCGTCGCGGGCGCGACGATGGAGCTGTGGGGCTCGCACCGGGTGGAGAACCGGCTCGGCCTGCTCAGCGAGCCCTACACGCAGGGCACGCCCGGGAAGCTGCTGCGCGCCGGCCGGGCTCTGACCGCCGCCGGTGTGGCCGGCGCGCTGGTCGGCCGGCGCAGCCGCGTGCTGTCCGCGCTCTCCGGCGGCGCGCTGATCGCCGCGTCGGTGTGCACCCGGTTCGGCATCTTCCACGGCGGGGTCGCCTCGGCGCGCGATCCGCGGTACACGGTGGTGCCGCAGCGCGAACGCGCCGACCGGCGGGCAGCCGACCAGGACTGACACCTCCCCGGGCGGCCTTCCGTCCGCTGTGGTTGACTGCTGCGTGGAGGCGTTCAGGCGGCTGGTGCCCCTCCCGGTCTTCAAAACCGGTGTGGTCCGGGATCCGGGCCAGGCGGGTTCGATTCCCGTCCGTCTCCGCCAAACCGTTCCCGGGAGTGCGCGATGCGTGAGGTCGACCCGCGACGGCGGGTGCCGCGCACCGACGCGCTGCTCGCCGATGCAGCGCTGGCCGCCGCCGCCGGCACGCTCGGCCGCGACCGGGTCAAGGCCGCGATCGTCCGCGCCCAGGACCGCGCCCGCCGCGGCGAGCTGACCCCCGATCGGGTACGCGACGCGGCACTGGCCGACCTGCCCGGCCGTACGCCACGTGCGGTGCTCAACGCCACGGGCGTCGTGCTGCACACCAACCTGGGCCGCGCCCCGCTCGCCCCGTCCGCCGTGGACGCGCTCGTCGCCGCCGCCGGGCACACCGACGTGGAGCTGGACCTGCGGACCGGGCGGCGGGCCCGGCGCGGCCGGGAGGCGCTCGACGCGCTCGGAGCGGCCGTGCCCGACGCCGGGGCGGTGCACGTGGTGAACAACGGTGCCGCCGCGCTGGTGCTGGCCGCGACCGCGCTGGCCGCGGGCCGGGAGATCGTGGTCAGCCGCGGTGAGCTGGTCGAGATCGGCGACGGGTTCCGCCTGCCCGACCTGCTGGCCAGCACCGGCGCGCGGCTGCGCGAGGTGGGCACCACCAACCGCACCACGCGCGCCGACTACGAAGCCGCGATCGGCGAGCACACCGGCTTCGTGCTGAAGGTGCACCCGTCGAACTTCGTGGTCATCGGCTTCACCTCGGCGGTGCCGGTGGCCGAGCTGGCCACGCTCGGCGTACCGGTGGTGGCCGACATCGGGTCGGGCCTGCTCGAGCCCGATCCGCTGCTGCCGGCCGAGCCGGACGCGGCCACCACGCTGCGCGCGGGCGCGCACCTGGTCACCGCCAGCGGCGACAAGCTGCTCGGCGGCCCGCAGGCCGGTCTGCTGCTCGGCGACGCCGACCTGGTGCAGCGGCTGCGCCGCCACCCCCTGGCGCGGGCGCTGCGGGTCGACAAGCTCACCCTCGCCGCGCTCGCCGCCACCCTGTACGCGCCGACCACGCCCACCCGGGACGCGCTGCACGCCGACCCGGCCCGGCTGCGGGAACGGCTGGAACGGCTACGTGACCGGCTCGGTGAGGACGGCTGCAAGGCCGAGGTGGTGCCGAGTGTCGCGGTCGTCGGCGGCGGCGGTGGCCCCGGCGTGGAACTGGACTCGTGGGCGCTGAGCCTGCCCGAGCGGTACGCCGAGCCGCTGCGCACCGGCGACCCGGCGGTCCTCGGCCGGGTGCTGCGCGGCCGGCTCCTGCTGGACCTGCGCGCCGTGCCGGAGGACGCCGACGACCGGGTCCGCGCGGCCGTGCTGAGCGTGGGGGACTGACCGGCATGTGGGTGGTGGCGACCGCCGGGCACGTCGACCACGGCAAGTCCACGCTGGTGCGGGCGCTGACCGGGATGGAACCGGACCGGTGGGCGGAGGAACGCCGCCGCGGCATGACCATCGACCTCGGCTTCGCCTGGACCGCACTGCCCTCGGGCGGCACGATCGCCTTCGTCGACGTACCGGGGCACGAGCGGTTCGTGCCGAACATGCTCGCCGGTGTCGGCCCGGTCCCGGCCGCGCTGATCGTCGTGGCCGCCGACGAGGGCTGGATGCCGCAGTCCGCCGAGCACCTGGCCGCGCTGGACGCGCTGGGTGTGTCGTACGGGCTGCTGGCGGTCACCCGCGCGGACCTGGCCGATCCCGGACCGGCGACGGCGCGCGCCCGCGCGGAGATCGCCGCGACGTCGCTCGGCGAGGTGGAGGCGGTTCCGGTCTCCGCGGTCACCGGCGCCGGGCTGCCCGAGCTGCGCGCCGCACTGGACCGGCTCACCGCCCGGCTGCCCGACCCGGCCCGGGACGCGCCGGTGCGGCTCTGGGTGGACCGGGCGTTCACCGTGCGCGGCAGCGGCACCGTGGTCACCGGCACGCTCGGCGCCGGCCGGCTGCGCGTCGGCGACGAACTGGAGCTGGCCGCCACCGGCGAGGCGGTGCGGGTACGCGGACTGCACTCGCTCGGCGTCGCGCATGCCGAGGTCGAGGCCGTGGCCCGGGTCGCGGTGAACCTGCGCGGGCTGTCCCGGGACCGGGTCGGGCGCGGCGACGCGCTGCTCACGCCCGGCCGGTTCGGGCGTACCGACCTGCTCGACGTGCGGCTGTCCGGCGATCCGGCCGCCGACCTGCCGGCCACGCTCACGCTGCACGTGGGCTCGGCGGCGGTGCCCGCCCGGGTCCGGCCGCTGGGTCCGGACACGGTACGGCTGCGCCTGGCCCGCCCGCTGCCGCTGCTGATCGGGGACCGGGCGTTACTGCGCGACCCCGGCCGGCACCACGTCGCGGGCGGCGTGACGGTGCTGGACGTGGACCCGCCGCCGCTGCGCCGCCGGGGCGCGGCGGCCGCCCGCGCGGCGGTGCTGGCCGGCCTGGACGGGCGGCCGGACCTGGCCGGGGAGCTGCGCCGGCGACGGCTCGTCCGGGCCGGCGACCTGACCCGGATGGGCGTGCCGCCGACCGCGGCGCCGGTGGCCGGGCAATGGCTGGCCGACCCGGAGCACTGGCGGGACCTGGGCCGCCGCCTCACCGAGGAGGTGACCCGGTACGCCGCCGGGCATCCGCTCGCCGCGGGCGTACCCGTCGACGTGCTGCGCCACCGGCTCGACCTGCCCGACCGCGCCCTGGTCACGGCGCTGCTGCGCCCGCCGCTGCGGCTGCGCGACGGACTGGTCACCGCCGCACCGCAGGGGACGCTGCCGGACCCGGTCGCCCGGGCGGTGGACCGGGTCCGGGCCGAGTACGGCGACCGCCCGTTCCAGGCCCCCGAGGCGCACCACCTGGCCGACCTCGGGCTCGGTCCCCGCGAGATCGGTGCCGCGGTGCGGGCCGGCGCGCTGCTGAAGCTGGCCGAGAACGTGGTGCTGCTGCCCGGCGCACCCGACGACGCGGTGCGCGTGCTCGCCGGGCTGCCGCAGCCGTTCACGCTCAGCGCCGCCCGCCAGGCGCTCGGCACCACCCGCCGGGTGGCGGTGCCGCTGCTGGAACTGCTGGACCGGCGCGGCGCCACCCGGCGGCTGCCCGACGACGCCCGCGAGGTGGTCCGCCCGCCGGGCTGAGCCAACCGGCGTCGCCCGCCCGTCCCGGTCACCTACCGTGACGCCATGGACCCTTCCGCGGTCTGGCGGGACAAGAACCACAAGTGGCGGATCGAGGCGTACCGGGCACCGGACCTGCGCTTCGCCATCTTCGCCACGAACGGCCCCACCGAGTCGGCGCCGCTGTGGCTGTTCGGGATGGCCGCGCTGGCCCGCTGGCTGATGACCCACGCGATCTCGCTGGACGACCTGGAGACCGACTGATGGGCGCGCAGGTCGCGCTGGTGCTGGTGCTGATCCTGGTCAACGCCGCCCTGTCCGGCAGCGAGATGGCGCTGGTGAGCCTGCGGGAGGGGCAGTTGCGGCGGCTGGCGCGGTCCGGGCGGGCCGGCGCGCGGCTGAGCCGCCTCACCCGCGAACCGAACCGCTATCTGGCCACCATCCAGCTCGGTATCACGCTCGCCGGGTTCCTCGCCTCGGCCGCCGCCGCGGTGACGCTCGCCGAGCCGCTGGTCGGCCCGCTCGGTTTCCTCGGCGGGGCCGCCCGCCCGGTGGCGGTGTTCCTGGTGACGCTGCTGCTGACGTTCCTCACGCTCGTGGTGGGGGAGCTGGCACCCAAGCGGCTGGCCATGCAGACGGCGGAACGGTGGGCGCTGATCAGCGCCGCGCCGCTGGACCTGCTGGCCCGGCTGTCCCGGCCGGCGGTGTGGCTGCTCGGCCGCTCCACCGACCTGCTGGTCCGGCTCGCCGGCGGAGACCCGCGCGCCAGCCGGCAGGAGGTGACCGAGGAGGAGCTGCGGGAGATGCTGGTCAGCCAGCGGGGCCTGTCCGCCCAGCAGCGGGAGATCCTCGCCGGGGCGTTCGACATCGCCGGCCGTACGCTGCGGGAGGTCCTCGTCGCGCGCCGCGACGTGACCACGTTGCCCGCCGACATGCCCGCGGCCGAGGCCATGCGCCGGCTGGCGGCCACCGGCCGGTCCCGGGCGCCGGTGATCGGCCCCGGCGGGCTCGACGACGTGTGCGGGACCGTGCACATCCGCGACCTGGTGGACGCCGACGGGACGCGCACCGGCGACCGGGCCCGCCCGCCGGTGCTGCTGCCCGGCACGCTGCCGGTGGCCGACGCGATGCGGCAGCTGCGCCAGCGGCACGAGCAGCTCGCCCTGGTGGTCGACGAGTACGGCGGCGTGGACGGCCTGGTCACCATGGAGGACCTGCTCGAGGAGGTCGTCGGCGAGCTGTACGACGAGACCGACCGGGACGTGCACCGCGCCGTCCGGGAGCCCGACGGGGCGCTGCTGCTGCCCGGTGACTTCCCGCTGCACGACCTGCCCGACGTGGGCGTGCGCGTGACGTTCCCGCTGTCGCGCGAGTACACCACGGTGGCCGGGCTGGTGCTGGCCGGCCTGGGCCGGCTGCCCGAGGGGCCGGGGGAGCGGGTCCGGCTGCCCGGCCTCACCGTCGAGGTGGTCGAGGTGGCGGGACGGGCGATCCGCCGGGTCCGGCTGCGCGGCCCCGCTGTGGGCCGCACGCCGGACTGACACCCGGACGGGGGACAGCCGCCCGATCCCCGGCCCGGCCCGCGCCGCCGGTCGTACGGTGCGGGCGTGAAGGACCGAGGACTGCGAACGTTCGTCACCGTGCTGGCCGGACTGGCCGTGATCTACTTCGGCTTCGCCGGAAGCCGCGACAGCGGCGGGGAGGGCGGCGTCTCCGGCGGCGTGGTGCTGCTGGCGCTGCTCGCCTCGCTGCTGGCCTGGAACCTGACCAAGCCCGGCCCGGCGAAGTAGCCGCCCGGCTCAGTGTGCGGTCGCGGCGCTGCGGCTCACCTCGCCCGCCGACTCCTCGCCCAGGGCCACCCGCACCAGCGCCGACGCGAGCCGGCCGAAGTCGGCCTCGCCGACCAGCCCGACCAGGGCGCCCGGGCTCGCCGGCAGGCCCAGCCGCCGCGCCCCGGCGAGCGTGCGCCGGTCGGCGTACGGGCGCACGTCCGGCCACACCGACTGCGCCTCCCGCAGGAAGATGTCCGCACCGGTGGGGCCGATGCCGGGGAACTCGGTGAGCAGCCGGCGCAGCACGGCCGGTTCGGAGCCGGCCTCCTTGTGCAGCCGGCGCAGGTCGCCGTGCCAGCGGTCCAGGCAGAGCCGGGCGCCGGTGCCGAGCATGGTGGCGGTCCGCTCGTCGTAGCGCCGGTAGTGGCCCCGGCCCAGCGCGTCGACCCGGTCCTGCCAGCTCGCCGCCTCCATCGCCTGCGGGGTGCGGTAGCCGGCGGCGAACAGTTCCCGGGCGGCGGCCACCGCCACCGAGGCCCGGATCCGGGTGCTCAGCAGCGTGGTCAGCACCAGCAACTGGTAGAGCGGGCCGGGCCGGTCCGCGAGGGCGATGCCGGCCTCCTCCGCGTACGTGCGGGACTGCCGGTCCAGCAGGGCGCGGGCGACGTTGCGATCGTCTGGCATCCGTCCGGCTTACCCGCCCCGGCCCCGGCCAGACCCCCGGGCCGATCCGGAATGCGCCGGGCGGCGACGGGTACGCGGGTCGGGTGCGCGGTCGACCGCCGTGCGCTCCCACCGGGAAGGAGAGACCCGTGGTCAAGCCGCAGCAGGAGGAACTGCGCCGGAACGACCTCGGCGCCACCAGCCAGGACAGCCGCAAGACGGCCGTCACGGCGGGCGGCCGTTCACGAGGCCGTGGCACGTCGAACGGCGACGCGGGACGGCCCGTCCCCAAGGGACAGGTGTCGCCGTACGGCCCGGCCGGTGAGCCGGTTGCCGACGACGAGAGCGACAGCTAACCGCGAGCCGACGTCGGCCGCAGCCGCCGCCAGGTGGCTGCGGCCGACAGCCCGTACGCCAGGTGCGGGATCAGGTCGGAGACCCAGTCGCTGCGCCGCCAGGTACGCGGGTCGGTCACGCCGAGCAGCGTCATCGAGCCGTCGGAGGTGGCCATCACGCCGCCGCCGAGCAGCAGCGTGGCCAGCGGCAACGGAATCCGCCGGTGCGCGGCGAGGACGCCGAACGCGGCCCCGGCGGCGATGCCGGTGGCGTACCCCAGGAACGGCCCCAGACCGGAGCGGCGGTTCGCCGCCTGCTGGTCCTGGCCCAGGTCGACGTGGGCGACGTCGGCCAGCCGTCCGGCCACCGACTCCGGGGTGCTGCTGGCCGGCCGGGCCCGCAACACCATGTCCAGGTAGGAGACCGCGTTGAGGACGGCGCTGCCGACGGCGCCCGCGATGGCGCCGTCGACAACCGCTGCCGTCCTCACTTCGGGTCACCCGGTTCCCGGTTGCCCTTGGGGCCGTAGGTCCGTTCGCCCCGGACCACACCACGTTGCCCCCGGTCGTCCTGCAGGATCCGGTTGGCGACCTGGTTCGCCTCCTTGTCGGCCGCCCGCCCGGACTGCTCGACGAGGTCGCGAAGGCGTGCCCGCTGCTTGTCGTACGCGTTGCTGCCCGGCCGTGGTCCTGGCATCTCTGCCTCCTCCGGATCGCTGTCGGCTGACGTAGGCGTCTACCCGCCCGGGCCGGGACCAACCGTCGCTCGGCCGGGGGCGCGGGTCGCCGCTCAGTCCGGGGCGCGGACCACCCCGACCGGGCAGGCGGAGCGGTGCAGGATCCCCTGGCTCACCGAGCCGAGCAGCAGCCCGCCCAGCTCGCCCCGGCCCTGCCGGCCCACCACGACCAGCTGGGCCCCGGCCGACGCCGTGGTCAGCGCCGGGACCGGCTTGGCGCGTACCGCCTCGGCGTGCACCGGCAGGTCCGGCCACCGTTCGCCGACCCCGGCCAGCGCCTCGGTGAGCACCCGCTCGTCCTCCTCGGCCCCGTCGTCCCGCCCGCGCGGGGCCGGACGGGCGTGTACCACGTGCAGCGGGGCACCACGCGCGGACGCGGTCTCGGCGGCGAACTCGACGGCGGCGCGCGACAGCGTGGAGCCGTCCACGCCGGCCACGACCGGGCCGTCCGCGCGGGCGGTGCCGCGCGCGATCAGCACCGGGCAGTCGGCGTACGAGACGACCTGCACCGCCACCGACCCGACCACGAGCGCGGTGAACCCGCCCAGGCCCCGGTCGCCGAGCACGATCACCGCGGCGGTGGGGGACTCGCCGACCAGCACCGCCGCGGCCTCCCCGTCGATGATCTCGCCGGTGATGCGCAGCCCGGGCGACTCCGCCTCGGCCGCCGCGACCGCGTCGGCCACCAGCTGCTCGGCCTGGTTGCGCAGCCCGGCGCCGGGTGGCGACCCGGCCGGCGCGGAGACCGGTACGCGCAGCAGCGGCCAGATGAAGCCGTGCACGACCCGCAGCGGGCGGTTGCGCCGCCGCGCCTCCCGGGCCGCCAGGCGCACCGCCCGCGTCGCGGGTTCGGAGCCGTCCACCCCGACCACCACCGCGGCCCCGTTCGCCGAGTTCACCAGTACCTCCTCGTGGCCGGCGCTCCCGCGGCCAGTATCGCGGCCCGGGTGGGCGGCCCGGGGCGATACCGCCGGGGTCGCCCGGTGGGTACGCTGGCGTGCAGCGCCCAGGGGAGGGAGCCCCGTCGATGGATCAGCCGGACGGACCAAGCACCGCCCGCATGATCGACTACTGGCTCGGCGGCCGGCACCACCGCCCGGTGGACGTCGCCGCGGCCGCCGCGTTCGAGGGGGCGTACGGGCCCTGCGCGGCGATCTTCCGGTCGCTGCGCGGTTTCCTCGGCCGCACCGTGCAGGCCATGGCGGCCGACGGGATCGACGGTTTCCTGGTCTTCGGCGCGGGCGTGCCCACCTGCGGCAACGTGCACGAGGTCGCGCCGGAGGCGACGGTGCTCTACACCGACGTGGACCCGGAGACGGTCCGGCTGGGCCGGAGCCTGCTGGCCGGCAGCGACCGGGCCGGGTACGGCTACGGCGACGCCACCGACATCGGGACCGTCGACCGGGCGCAGTTGCACCGGTTCGTGCCGGGGTGGGGGAGACGGCCGGTGGGCGTTGTCTTCCTCGGGCTGGCGGCGTTCCTGGACGACGACACGCTCGCCCGTACGCTCGACGAGTTGTACCGGGCGGTGGCGCCGGGCAGCCGGCTGGCGATCGACTTCGACACCGAGGAGCTGGCCGGGCACCCCGAGGCGCTGGCCATGATGGGCCCGGCGTTCCGGATGCGGGCGCCCGAGCGGTTCGCGCCGCTGCTGGGCCGCTGGCAGCCGACCGACGACGGCATCGTGCCGGTGGCGCGGTGGCGGCCGGCGGGCGAGCCCGAGCCGGTGCCGGACGCGTTCCACGGCGCGCTGGCGTTCCGCCCGGCCGGCTGAGCCGGTTCCGTCACGCCCGGCCGAGGCGGGGCGTTCGCCGTCGGGCGGCCTTCGTATGATGTTTGCCCTGTAGCAATAGTCGTCATCGGAGGATGAGCATGCCGGAGGCGTCCGGATCGGTGTCGCGTGCCCTGCGCACGGCGCCACCCGACCAGCTGGCGGAAACCGCGGACGCGGTGCTGCGCCAGACGCTCGGGGCCGCGCGGGCGGAGGTGTTCGTCGCCGACTACCGCGCCAGCGGACTCTGGCCGGTGCTCGACCCGGACGTGCCCGACGACGGCCCGCTGCTGGCCCGCACCGTCGCGCAGCGCTGTTTCAGCAGCCAGGAGCCGGTGCTGGACGTCGTCGAGGACGGCCGCTGCCGCGCCTACCTGCCGCTGTCGGTGTGGGGGGAGCGGCTCGGCGTGCTGATGGTGGAGCTGCCCGGCGACCCGGACGCGGCCACTGTGGAGGCCGCCCGGGACGCCGCCGGAGAGCTGGCCGTGGCGATCCGGGCCGCCGACCGGGAGACCGACCGGTACCGGCGCGCCCGGCGGCGGGAGCGGCTCAGCATGGCCGCCGAGATGCAGTGGGACCTGCTACCGGGGCGCAGCGTACGGCTCGGTGACGCGCTGCTCGCCGGCCAGCTCGAACCGGCGTACACGGTGGGCGGTGACCACTTCGACTGGTCGGTGGACGGCGACCGGCTCACCCTCACCGTGCTCAACGGCACCGGCAGCGGGCTGTCCGCGTCGATGCTCACGGCGATGACTGTGAACGCCATGCGCAACGCCAGGCGTTCCGGCGGCAGCCTGGTGGAGCAGGCGGAGCTGGCCTCGGACACCATCTACTACCAGCACCGGGGCAGCCGGCACGTGGCCACGCTGCTGCTGGAGCTGGACAGCCGGCGGGGCGTGATGCGGGCGGTGGACGCCGGCTCACCGCAACTGCTGCGGCTGCGCGGTGGCCGCGTCACGCCGATCGCGCTGGAGCAGCAACTGCCGCTGGGCATGTTCGCCGAGACGCGCTACGACGTGCAGGAGTTCACTCTGGAGCCGGGCGACCGCCTCTTCGTCGTCAGCGACGGGGTGTACGCCGCGGAGCCCGACGAGCAGGAGCCGTACGGCGTCCGGGCGATGGCGCGCGCGATGCGGTCGACTCGGCTGCAGCCGGCGACCGAGGCAGTTGGTACGGTGATGCGCGAACTGCATGCGTACCATGCCGACGCGGATCTCCGTGACGACGCGGTCGTCGTCTGCCTGGACTGGCGCCGCTCCAGCCGGTCCGACGACGTGACGGAGCAGTGACCGGAGCGGCGGAGCGAACACGAGCGGGACGATCGCAGGGGACAGCGAGTGGAGCGACCTCCGAATCTTGCCGCGGCCATCGAATCGGCTGCGGAGGCGCTCATCGGTGTGCTCGACTCCGCGACGTCCCGGCACACCGTCAGCGTCTCGCCGACCCAGCTGCGGGTGCTGTCGCTGATCGTGTCGCATCCGGACACCAACGTGAACCGGCTGGCCGAGTTGCTGGACGTTGTCCCGTCCTCGGCGAGCCGGCTCTGCGACCGCCTCGAGGCGGTCGGCCTGCTGCGCCGGGTGGCCGACCCGCGCGACCGGCGGGAGGTGCGGCTGATCCCGACCGCGGCGGCGGAGACGCTGCTGCGCGACCTCCAGGAGAGACGGCACCGGGCGGTGCAGGCCGTGCTCGACCGGATGCCCAGCCGGGTGCAGCACGAGTTGCTGCTGGCGCTGGTCGCGTTCAGTCAGGCGGCGACGGCGACCGCTCCGCAGGCCGGGTCGGACTCGACCGCCCGTACCGCCTGACCCGCACTTCGACGCATGCGTCCGCTCCGCTGCCCACCGCTCGACTAGTGTCCTAGGATGCGCTAGCGGTTGTGACGGTCACCACCGTGACACCACTGACCAACGACGCAGCGGGCACCCGGGGGACGACGGCGAGCCCGATATAGTGGCAGCGCAACTGAGCGGCCCGTGATCACGACGAGGGCGGGCCGCGTCGGGGAGGTCCCAGCCCGGGATCACAGAGGGCGCCGGCGTCTGACCGGCCGGCAACGCGCACGTCCCTCCAGCGGCCGCTCGTCCGGCTGCCGGACCGTGCTGCGAAGGGAGGGTTCGGTGTCGCGTCGGCCGACTCCAGCGGAGCAACCGGATTCCGGGACCGCCACGGTCGTGGGAGACCGCGTCCTCACGCTGCCCAACCTGATCAGCTTCGTCCGGCTCGTCGGCGTGCCGATCTTCCTCTACCTGTTCCTCGTGGTCCGGGCCGACGTAGCCGCCATCGCGGTGCTCGCGGTCGGCGGCACCAGCGACTGGGTGGACGGCTGGATCGCCCGCCGCCTGGGCCAGGTGAGCCGGCTCGGGGAACTGCTCGACCCGCTGGCCGACCGCCTCTACATCCTCGCCACGCTGCTCGCGTTCACCGCCCGCGAGGTGGTGCCCTGGCAGTTCACCGGCGCGCTGCTGGCCCGGGAACTGCTGCTGCTGGTGTCCCTCGGGGTGCTGCGCCGCTACGGCTACGGCCCGCCGCCGGTGCACTACGTGGGCAAGACCGCGACGTTCCTGCTGCTGGCGGCGTTCCCGATCCTGCTGCTCGCCGACGCGGTGCCGGACGCCGGCACCGCCGCCGGCGCGATCGGCTGGGGACTGGCCTGGTGGGGCCTGGTCCTCTACTGGGTCGCCGGCGCGATGTACGTGGTGCAGGCCGGCCGCCTCGTGCGGGCCATGCGGGCGCGGCGTACCGAGGCGGCGGCATGACCACGTCGCCGCCGCGGGACGGGCAGAAGGAGCACGACCCGTCGAACCGGGTGTACGCGCCGGACTTCCTGACCGAGCTGTTCCGCAATCCGCTGGACCCGGGGTACGGGGACGCGGCGGCGCGCCGGGCGACGGGCTCGATGTCGCGGGTGCGGCAGGTGCTGGGCCGGCCGGTGAGCCTGCTGGTGCTGACGCTGATCGGTTTCCTGTTCGCGGTGGCGTACCGGGAGACGGTGGCGGAGGAGCCGAGCCGCGCGACGGCGCGGGCCGGCCTGGTCGCCGAGATCAAGGGGCGGGAGGCGGAGACCGACCGGTTGACCGAGCGCGCCGAGCAGTTGCGTGAGGAGGTCGGCCGGCAGCGGGACGCGACGTTGAGCGGTTCGCAGGCGTCCCGGTTGCGCACGTTGGAGGCGGGGACCGGCCTGGCCCGGGTGCGTGGGGACGGCGTGGTGGTGCGGCTGGCCGACGCGGCGGCGGACCAGGACGGGGTGACCGGCGGGGACGCGGGCCCGTCCCGGGTGCTGTACTCGGATCTGCAGAAGGTCGCGAACGCGTTGTGGGCGGCGGGCGCCGAGGCGGTGGCGGTGAACGGCCAGCGGTTGACGGCGACGTCGACGATCCGGTCGGCGGGTGAGGCGATTCTGGTGGACTACCGGCCGGTGACGGGTCCGTACGAGGTGCAGGCGATCGGGCCGAGGTCGATGCGGGACCGGTTCGACGAGAGCCGGGCGGCGGCGTTGATGCGTGAGGTGGCGCGGACGACGGGTCTGTCGTTCGGGGTGAAGCGGGTCGAGGACCTCACCTTGCCGGCGGCGCCGCAGCCGCGGCTACGCTACGCCGAGCCGTCGGTGAGTCCGAGTGCGCGCCCGTCTGGTTCGGGTGGTGCCGGTTCGTCGAGTCCCGGGTCGTCCGGCCCGGGTGGTTCTTCCAGCCCCTCGGGAGGTGGCCGATGATCGCGGTGCTGGCGTTGCTCGCCGGTGTGGTGCTCGGGGTGTATCTGGACCCCACGGTGCCGGCGGCGTTGCAGCCGTATCTGCCGATCGCGGTGGTGGCCGCGTTGGACGCGGTGTTCGGTGGGGTGCGGGCGAAGCTGGACCGGATCTTCGACGACAAGCAGTTCGTGGTGTCGTTCATCTCGAACGTGCTGGTGGCGGCTCTGATCGTGTACCTGGGTGACCAGTTGGGCGTGGGCGGTCAGTTGTCCACTGGTGTGGTGGTCGTGCTCGGGGTGCGCATCTTCGGAAATGTGGCGGCGATCCGCCGGCACCTGTTCCGGGCGTAGGTTTGTGGCGATGAGTGAGGAACACAGGGAGACGGGTACCGGGTGGCCGCGGCCGGGGGAGCCGGCGCGGCCGTCGGGTCCGGCGGGTGAGCCGGATCCGCGCCCGGACGCGCCCGATCCGGACGAGTTGAGCCCGTTGGCGCCGGTGGAGCCGGTGCCGGACGAGGCGGAGCCCGCGGAGCGGGAGGCGGTGCCGGAGTCCGAGCCGGAGCCGGGTGCGGCGGCCGGTGCCGGGGTGCCGTCGGCGGCGCGGCGGTTCTCGTCGGCGGGCGCGATGATCGCGGTGTTGCTGGCGTTGCTGGGTTTCACGCTGGTGGTGCAGTTCAAGACGACGTCGACGGATCCGACGCTCGCGGCGACGCGGGAGGAGGACCTGGTGCGGATCTCGTCGGATCTGGATTCGCGGGAGCGGCGGCTGCGTCAGGAGATCGAGTTGCTGGAGGAGAGCCAGCGGCAGCTGCGGTCGGGTGAGCAGGGCCGGCAGGCGGCGCTGGAGGAGGCGACGCGGCGGGCGGACGAGCTGGGCATCCTGGCGGGTACGTTGCCGGCGGTGGGTCCGGGTCTTGAGGTGCGGTTCTCGGGGCCGGCGAAGGCGGTGTCGTCGGCGCGGATCCTGGATGCGGTGCAGGAGCTGCGGGGTGCGGGCGCGGAGGCGATGCAGATCCAGGGCGCGGACGGTACGGCGGCGCGGGTGATCGCGTCGACGTATTTCGTGGACGGGCCGGACGGTGCGCTGGTGGTGGACGGGCGGCGGTTGACGGGTCCGTTCACGATCATGGTGATCGGTGATCCGGCGACGATGCGTACGGCGTTGAACATTCCCGGCGGGGTGGTCGCATCGGTGCGGGACGGCGGCGGTAACGTGACCTCCGAGGATCGTGAGGTTGTGGAGGTTTCGCAGCTGCACGCGCCGATCAAGCTGGACCACGCCCGGCCGGTCTCGTGACCGGTCGCGGCCGCGCCGGTTTCTCCGGTGCACCGATGACGAAGGACGCAGTTGGTGATTCCTGAGGATCTGCGGTACACCGCCGAGCACGAGTGGGTGGTCGGTGGTGACGGTGGTGTCGTCCGCGTCGGTATCACGCACTTCGCGCAGGACGCCCTGGGTGACATCGTGTTCGTGCAGCTGCCGGAGCCTGGTGCGGTGGTGGCGGCGGGTGAGTCGCTGGGCGAGATCGAGTCGACGAAGAGCGTGTCGGAGATCTACGCGCCGTTGAGTGGCACGGTGGCGGCGCGCAACGAGGCGTTGGCCGACACCCCTGAGGTGATCAACACGGATCCGTACGGTGCGGGGTGGTTGGTGGAGATCACTCCGGACGATCCGGCGGCGGTCGAGGGTCTGCTGACCGCCGATGCGTACCGCGAGCTCACCGAGAGCTGAGTTCGTGCTGTTCCGGGCGGCGGCGAGGTTCCGCGCGTCCGGTTGCCCTGCATTTCGGCGCTGGCTAGGCTCGCCCAGTCGACCGAGAACCAATAGTTTGAGCGTTGCGGAATGCGCCTTCCCGGGCACGGGGAGCCAGCCGCCGGGTGTGGTGTTGCCCGGCGGCCAGACCCGCCATTCCCTGACGCCGACCGAACAGATCCGTGAGGTGGTCCCATGACGCGCCCAGACGACGAGTTCCCCCCGCTCGACGTCACTTCGACGCTCAATCTCGGTTCGCTCGACGAAGTGCTGGAGGGGCCGGACACCGATGTGGTGCCGAGCCGCATGTCCGGCTCGTTGCCGCCGGGTATGGCGTTGCTGGTGGTTCGCCGGGGTCCGAACGCGGGTGCCCGGTTCCTGTTGGACCACGATGTGACGACGAGTGGGCGGCACCCGGACAGTGACATCTTCCTGGACGACGTGACGGTGTCGCGTCGGCACGCGGAGTTCCACCGTGACGGTGGGACGTTCACGGTGCGGGATGTGGGCAGCCTGAACGGCACGTACGTGAATCGTGAGCGGGTCGAGGCGGCGACGTTGAGCAACGGTGACGAGGTGCAGATCGGCAAGTTCCGGGTGGTGTTCATCGCCGGTCCGCGCCCGGAGGAGGAGGCCGGCCGGGGGTGAACGAGCCTGCGGCTTCGACGCCGTCCGGGGCGGCGCGGGCGCCTGCGCTGATGAGTATCGGCGAGGTGCTGGCGCAGTTGCGGCCGGAGTTCCCGGACGTCACGATCTCGAAGTTGCGGTTTCTGGAGGCCGAGGGCCTGGTGGAGCCGCAGCGGACGCCGGCGGGTTATCGGAAGTACGGCTGGGACGACGTGGCGCGGTTGCGGTTCGTGTTGACCGCGCAGCGGGATCAGTACCTGCCGTTGCGGGTGATCCGGGAGCAGTTGGCCCGGTGGGACGGGTCTGGTCCGTCGCCGGGGCGGGGGCGGCCGAATCTGGTGGCTGTGGGTCCGGGTGGTGAGGTTCCGGGCCGGGAGCCGGCGGAGTCGGCCGAGTCGTCGGAGGTGCGGCTGGACCGGGCGGGTCTGATCGCTCGTAGTGGTGTGGACGAGTCGACGCTCGCGGAGTTGGAGCGGCTGGGTGTGCTGGTGTCGGATCCGCCGGGGTGGTACGACGCGGATGCGTTGATCATCGCGAGTGCGGTGGCGGGGCTGGCGGCGTACGGGCTGGAGCCGCGGCATCTGCGGGCGTACCGGTCGTCTGCGGATCGTGAGGTCGGGTTGTTCGCGCAGTTGGTGGCGCCATTGGCGCGGCAGAGTGATCCGGCGGCGCGGGCTCGGGCGGCGGAGACGGCGCGGGAGCTGGTGGCGTTGTCGCAGCGGTTGCACGCGGCGTTGCTGCGGTCGACGTTGGGCCGGTGAGGTCGTTGGAGGGGCCGGGTGCGGTGTGCGCCCGGCCCTTCGTCGTGGGTGGGCGCGGAAAGATCTGGTCGGTGGAGCGTGTCGTAGGCTTGCCGGGGTATGCCCGTCCGGCGAGGCGTGGTGCACGTAGCGCGTGGGACTCCCGTGTCCTGGTCCGTGTACCGTGCAGGGAAGGGCGCGGTGCAAGGTGACGACGACACGGAGGCGGCGGTGCGCGAGCTGAGCGTGGTCGGAGTTCGGGTGGAGTTGCCCAGCAACCAGCCGATCGTCCTGCTGCGGGAGGTCGAGGGGGACCGCTATCTGCCGATCTGGATCGGTGCGGTCGAGGCGACGGCGATCGCTTACGAGCAGCAGGGGGTCAAGCCGGCCCGGCCGTTGACGCATGATCTTCTGCGGGATGTGCTGGCGGCGTTGCAGGCGCCGTTGCGGGCGGTGGAGATCACCGAGTTGAAGGAGAACGTGTTCTACGCGGATCTGCTCCTCGGTGACGGTGTGCGGGTGTCGGCGCGGCCGAGTGACTCCATCGCGTTGGCGTTGCGGGTGGGTGCTCCGATTCGTTGTGCGGAGCAGGTCCTCAGCGAGGCGGGGATCGTGATCCCGGACGAGCAGGAGGACGAGGTGGAGAAGTTCCGGGAGTTCCTGGAGCAGGTGCGTCCGGAGGACTTCGCGGGTTGAGGTGTTCCGGCCGGGTGGCCGGGGTCGGCGCGGTGGTGGCCGGCGCGGCGTGTCGCGGTGTCTCCTGCGGGTGAAGTCCGGGGGGCGGCGTTAGGGTTGCCGTGTCGAGGGGTGCGCGTACGGGGAGTCGGCGCGGCACCGCCACGGGCGCGGGGAGGTTGGTCCGGATGCACGAGCCGCGGGATCCTGGTCCGGGTGCGGAACAGCTGGCGGGTGTGGGGGCCGATCCGGCCGGTGACGGCGAGGTCGGTTACCGGGGTGTGACCGCGTGTTCGGCGGTGGGGATCAGTTACCGGCAGTTGGACTACTGGGCGCGTACGGCGTTGGTGGTGCCGAGTGTGCGTGACGCGTCGGGTTCGGGGACGTCGCGGTTGTACTCGTTCCGCGACCTGGTGGTGTTGAAGGTCGTGAAGCGGCTGCTGGACGCCGGGGTGTCGTTGCAGAACATCCGTAAGGCGATCGAGGCGTTGCGGTCGCGTGGGGTGGACGATCTCGCGGGCATCACGTTGATCTCCGACGGGACGACCGTGTACGAGTGCCGGTCGCCGGAGGAGGTGGTCGACCTGTTGCAGGGCGGCCAGGGGGTGTTCGGCATCGCGATCGGTGGCGCGTTCAAGGAGATCCAGGGTTCGTTGTCGCATCTGCCGGCGGAGCCGGTGGGTGGGCAGGAGCCGGCCGTGCCGGCGGTGGAGCCGGAGGCGGAGTCGGTGGGTGACGAGCTGGCGGCTCGCCGGGCGCGGCGCCGGGCCGGGTGAGCTGCGTCGCGTCTCGTTGACGGGATCGCGCCGCGCCCGAAAAGGGTGCGGCGCGATTCGTGTTTTGGTGACGGGGTGTGGTTTCCGCCTGCCGGTTGGGGCGGGTGGCCGGTGTGGACCGGGCCGGGTGAGAGTCGGCGCAGGTCACGGCATGTGTGCGCGTGATGTCCGAAAAGGACGGTACGTCGGGCGGGTTGACGTCGTGTGCGCGCATGGCTGCGGTGAGTCCACCATCCCCGGCCGGGTTGTTGACTGTCCGTGATTGACAGTTCTCGGGATCCGGACAGGGCGGGCGTGAAGTGTCGTGGGGGGCGCGCTATGGTCCGTTCCGGTCGTCGGCGTGTCGACGTCACGGCGGAACGCTGTGTGACGCCGCGCCGGACGGCTGGCCCCTGCCGCGGCGCTGCCCGCGGACCCCTGGTGGAAGGACCGAGCATGACGGTGACGAGCGAGACCACCCCGATCTCTCACTACGAGCGCATCGGCGGCGCGGCCGCGGTGAAGGCCGCGGTGGAGCTGTTCTACGACAAGGTGCTGGCCGATCCGGATCTGGCCGGCTACTTCGCCGATGTGGACATGGTGGAGCAGCGGCGGCACCTGGCGCTGATGCTGGCGGTGGTGCTCGGCGGCCCGAACGAGTACGCGGGCCGTGGGCTGGCCGAGGCGCACCAGCCGCTGGACATCACCGGTGGGCACTACGCGAAGGTCGGTGAGCACCTGACGGCGACGCTCGTCGAGCTGGGTGTGCCGGCGGACGTGATCGCCGACGTGCAGGTCGTGCTCGGGCAGGTGCGGGAGCAGGTCGTGTCGGCGGGGGACGCCTGAGCGTGGACGTCGCACGGCTCAAGCAGAGCTGGTCCCTGGTCGCCGCGCACGGCGACCAGGTGCCGCTCTACTTCTATTCGACGCTGTTCCTGACGCATCCGGAGACCCGGCAGATGTTCCCCACGAACATGGCCGGGCAGCGGGACCGTCTGGTGGCGGCGCTGGGGCATGTGGTGTCCCACGTGGACCAGGTGGACCGGCTGGTCGGGTTCCTGCGGGATCTCGGCGCGGATCACCGGAAGTTCGCGGTGCGCGCCGAGCACTACCCGGCGGTCGGTGAGGCGCTGCTGGCGACGTTGCGGCATTTCTGCGGTGAGGCGTGGACCGAGGAGCTGGCCGCGGACTGGGCCGCGGCGTACGGTCTCGTCGCGCAGGTGATGACCGAGGGCGCGCAGGCCGCGGAGGCGCAGTCGCCGCCGTGGTGGGTGGCGGAGGTGCTGACGCACGAGCAGCGCACGTTCGACGTGGCGGTGCTGACGGTACGCCCGCAGTATCTGTTGCCGTTCACGCCCGGCCAGTCGATCGGGGTGTCGCATCCGGCGGTGCGGTCGTGGCGGTACTACTCGCCGGCGAACGCGCCGCGTCCGGACGGCACGGTGGAGCTGCACGTGCGGGCCGCGCCGGGTGGTGTGGTGTCGTCGCGTCTGGTGTACGGGTGCGCGGCCGGTGACCAGATCCATCTGGCGTCGCCGGTGGGTGACCGGCTGACGTTGTGGCAGGCCGGGTCGTCGGATCTGCTGCTGCTGGCCGGTGGGACCGGCTGGGCGCCGGTGAAGGCGCTGGTGGAGCAGGTCGCGGCGGAGGGTTCGGGCCGGCGGGTGGACCTGTACGTGGGTGCCCGTTCGCGGACGGAGTTCTACGACAGCGAGGCGATCGACAAGTTGGCGGCGACGCATCCGTGGCTGCGGGTGTCGTACGTGGCCGGTGCGGATCCGGCCCGGCCGGGCGAGTCGGTGCGTATCGCCGACCGGGTGCTGGCCGACGGGGACTGGCGGTCGCGGCACGTGTACGTGTGCGGTTCCGACGAGATGGTGGGTCATTCGGTGGCGGCGTTGACCGGTGCCGGGTATCAGCCGGGCCAGGTGCATCACGAGGGTTACGGCAAGCACTGGTACGGCCCGGTGTGGCGGACGATGACCGGCGCGGACGGGTTGCAAGCAACGGAGGTGGACCGGTGAGCGCGGGTCCGATCAGCAGTTACGACGCGCAGCAGGTGTCCGGTCCGGTGCAGGTGCGGTTGACCTCGGACCGGGTCCGGCGGTGGGAGTTCGGGTCGGCGGCGTTCACCCGGCGTGGTTACGACCAGACCGATGTGGACCGGTTCCGGTTGCAGGTGGCCGACGAGCTGGATCTGCTGGCGGCGCAGGTGGCGAATCTGCGGGCGGAGAACGAGCGGCTCAACGACCATCTGGAGCTGCACCGGCACGGGGTGATCCCGAGCACCGAGGCGGCGGTGGCGCCGGCGGCGAAGGAGGTCAACCTGTTGTCGGCGGCGCAGCGGGAGGCCGAGCAGATCATCGCGCAGGCCCACGACTACGCGCGCCGGGTCGCCGAGTACGCCCGTACGCAGTACGAGAGTTACATGCGGGCGGCGGCGGAGGAGGCGAAGCGGGAGGCCGAGCGGGCGGTGACGGAGTACCGCAGCGCCGCCGGGAGCGGTTTCGACGACTCGGTGGCGACGCGGGAGGCGTTGCGGATCTTCGGCGAGATGATGATCTCGCACATGCAGGCGGCGGCCCGGCACCTCGACGACGGCAGTGAGCAGTTGTCGCGCACGATGGAGCGGATCGCCCGGGAGTTGCCGCAGGGCGGCGGGGGCTCGCCGCAGCCGGCGTTGTCCCGTCACCAGCGTTGACCGGCGTCCCGGTCCGCCGCGACGGGCGGGCCGGGACGTAGCCGGTGGGTCAGGCGGTGACCGCGGTGACCGCCTCGGCGATGGGGCTGTCCCCGCCGACGAGTTCCAGGGTGTGCCCGGCGGTGGCCGGGGCGTACAGCAGGGCGAGCAGGACCCGGGCCACGTCGGCGCGGCTGATCGCGCCGGGTTCGACGTGCCGGGCCAGGCTGATCCGGCCTGCGGGTTCGTCGTCGGTGAGCCGGCCGGGCCGCAGTACCGTCACGTCGAGGTCCCGTGCGGCGACGTCGTCCTCGGCGGCTTTCTTGGCCCGCAGGTACGCCGCCCACACGTCGTCGGTGCCGTCGGCGGGCGCGGCGTCCACGCCCATGGAGGAGACCAGCAGGTAGCGGCGTACCCCGGCCTGGACGGCGGCGTCGGCGAGCAGCACGGCGGCGCCCCGGTCGACGGTGTCCTTGCGGGCGGCGCCGCTGCCGGGTCCGGCGCCGGCGGCGAACACGACCGCGTCGGCGCCGGTCAGGTGGGCGGCGAGGGTGTCGACGTCGGTGTGTTCCAGGTCGCACACGACGGGTTCGGCGCCGGCGGCGCGCAGCGCGGCGGCGTGGTCGGGGTTGCGGATCAGTCCGAGCGCGGTGTCTCCGCGTCCGGCCAGTTCCCGCTCCAGCAGTTTGGCGATCTTTCCGTGCCCTCCGGCGATGACGACGCGCATGCGCTCAACCTAGCCCGGACCCGGCGGCCTCGCCGGGCGACCGGGTGAGCGGGTGGGAGGTGCGGGGCCGGTGAGGGACCATGGACGGGTGAGTGAGGCGTTCGAGGAACTGGCGCGGCTGGTGGCGGCCGGGGACGTGGTGGTGCTCAGCGGCGCGGGCCTGTCCACCGAGTCGGGCATCCCGGACTACCGGGGGCCCAGCGGTGCGGCGCGCCGGCACACCCCGATGACGTACCAGGAGTTCACCCGGGATCCGCTGGCCCGGCGACGGTACTGGGCGCGCAGCCATCTGGGCTGGCAGACCATCGCCCGGGCGGCGCCCAACGACGGGCACCGGGCGGTGGCCCGGTTGCAGGCGGCCGGGCTGCTCGGCGGGATCATCACCCAGAACGTCGACGGGCTGCACACCGCCGCCGGCGCCACCGGCGTGATCGAGCTGCACGGGCGCCTCGACGAGGTGACGTGCCTGGACTGCGGCAACGCCACCGGCCGTGACGAGCTGCACCGGCGCCTGTCGGAGGCGAACCCGGGCTTCGGCGCGCGGGTGGCGCGCGTCAACCCCGACGGCGACGTGGACCTGCCCGACGAGGCGGTGACCGGGTTCCGCACCGTCGACTGCGGGCTCTGCGGCACCGGCATGCTGAAACCGGACGTGGTGTTCTTCGGCGAGACCGTCCCCGCCCCGCGTGTCGCGGACTGTTTCGCGCTGGTCGAGCGGGCCCGGGCGCTGCTGGTGCTCGGGTCGTCGTTGACGGTGATGTCGGGGCGGCGGTTCGTGCTGCGTGCGGCCCGCCACGGCATCCCGGTGGCGATCGTCAACCAGGGCGTCACCCGCGGCGACGCCCACGCGGCGCTGCGCCTGGACGCCCCGCTGGGCGCCACGCTGTGCGCGCTGGCCGACCGGGTGACGGCGGCGCCGGCGCCGGTGTGATCAACCCCCGGGACATGAGCCGGAAACACGCCCGCTGGTAGCGTGGGAGGTGCCGGTACCACCCACGTGGGAGAGACCGTCGACCCGACGGCGCCGAAGGGGCAGATTCTCCCCGGAACCTCTCAGGCAAAAGGACCACGTGGGCAGGCGCTGTGGAGCGCGTCAGCGCGACTCAGGGGGAGGCCGACCCGTCGACCTCGCCCCACCAAGGAGCGCAGCGCATGACCGCAGAGCAGTTCGCCGACCGGCACATCGGCCCCGGCCGCGACGACGAGCGCCGGATGCTGGACACCGTCGGTTACAGCTCCGTCGACGAGCTGATGGACGCCGCGATCCCCGAGGTGATCCGCTGGCACGGCACCCTGGACCTGCCCGCCCCGGCGGGCGAGCGGGAGGCGATCGCCGAGCTGCGGGCCCTCGCCGCCCGTAACACCGTCGCGGTGTCCATGATCGGCCTGGGTTACCACGGCACGCACACCCCGGCGGTGATCCGCCGCAACGTGCTGGAGAACCCGGCCTGGTACACCGCGTACACGCCGTACCAGCCGGAGATCAGCCAGGGCCGGCTGGAGGCGCTGCTGAACTTCCAAAGCATGGTGTCCGGCCTGACTGCGCTACCAGTCGCGAACGCGTCGATGCTCGACGAGGGCACCGCCGCGGCCGAGGCGATGACGCTCGCCCGCCGCGCGTCCAAGAGCAGGAGCCCGGTGTACGTCGTCGACGCCGACGCGCTGCCGCAGACCGTCGCGGTGATCACCAGCCGCGCGGAGCCGCTCGGCATCGACGTGCGCGTGATCGACGTCGAGCGGGACGAGCTGCCGGCGGAGTTCTTCGGCCTGCACCTGCAGTACCCGGGCGCGTCCGGCGCGGTCCGCGACCACCGGGCGCTGGTCGAGGCGGCGCACGGCGTGGGCGCGCTGGTGACGGTGGCGGCGGATCTGCTGGCGTTGACGCTGCTGCGCCCGCCGGGCGAGATCGGCGCCGACATCGCCGCCGGCACCACCCAGCGCTTCGGCGTACCGATGGGCTTCGGCGGGCCGCACGCCGGTTACCTGGCGGTGCGGTCGGGCCTGGAGCGGATGCTGCCCGGCCGTCTCGTGGGGGTGTCCCGCGACGCCGACGGCAACCCGGCGTACCGGCTGGCGTTGCAGACCCGCGAGCAGCACATCCGCCGGGAGAAGGCGACCAGCAACATCTGCACCGCCCAGGTGCTCCTCGCCGTGATGGCCGGCATGTACGCCGTCTACCACGGCCCGGACGGGCTGCGGGCCATCGCCCGGCGTACCCACGAGGCGGCGGCGCGGCTCGCGGCCGGGCTGCGCGCTGGGGGCGTGCAGGTCGCGGACGTCGCGTTCTTCGACACCGTCACCGCGACCGTGCCGGGCCGCGCCGCCGACGTGGTGGCGGCCGCGGCGGCGCGCAACGTGAACCTGCGGCTGGTCGACGCCGACCGGGTCGGCATCTCCTGCGACGAGACCACCACGCCCGCGCACCTCGCCGCGGTGTGGGCGGCGTTCGGCGTCGACGGGTTCGACGGCGACGCCGACGTGGCCCTGCCCGACGGGCTGGCCCGCACGTCGGAGTTCCTCACCCACCCGGTGTTCCACAGCCACCACTCGGAGACGGCGATGCTGCGTTACCTGCGCCGCCTGGCCGACTTCGACTACGCGCTGGATCGGGGCATGATCCCGCTGGGGTCGTGCACGATGAAGCTCAACGCCACCACCGAGATGGAACCGATCACCTGGCCGGAGTTCGCGCACCTGCACCCGTTCGCGCCGGACGAGCAGACCGCCGGGTACCGGGAACTGATCGCGCAGCTGGAGGGCTGGCTGGCCGAGGTCACCGGCTACGACGCGGTGAGCGTGCAGCCCAACGCCGGGTCGCAGGGTGAGCTGGCCGGGCTGCTGGCGATCCGCGCCTACCACCGTGAGCGCGGCGAGGCCCACCGCGACGTGTGCCTGATCCCGTCGTCGGCGCACGGCACCAACGCCGCGTCGGCGGTGATGGCCGGCATGCGGGTGGTGGTGGTCGGCTGCGACGCCGACGGCAACGTCGACCTGGTCGACCTCGACGCGAAGATCGACAAGCACCGGGACGCGCTCGCCGCGATCATGGTGACGTACCCGTCGACGCACGGCGTGTACGAGACCGGCATCGCCCAGTTGTGCGCGAAGGTCCACGACGCCGGCGGTCAGGTGTACGTCGACGGCGCGAACCTCAACGCGCTCGTCGGGTTCGCCAAGCCGGGCCGGTTCGGGGCGGACGTGTCGCACCTGAACCTGCACAAGACGTTCTGCATCCCGCACGGCGGCGGCGGCCCCGGCGTGGGACCGGTGGCGGTGCGTTCGCACCTGGCGCCGTTCCTGCCCGGTGACCCCCTCGGTGCGCGCGCCGACGGACGGCCGGCGATCTCGGCGGCCAACCACGGGTCGGCGGGGATCCTGCCGATCCCGTGGGCGTACCTGCGGATGATGGGCGCCGACGGGCTGGCCCGCGCCACCGGCGTGGCGGTCCTGGCGGCGAACTACGTGGCGGCGCGGCTGCGGGGCCACTTCCCGGTGCTGTACGCCGGCAACAAGGGCCTGGTCGCGCACGAGTGCATCCTGGACCTGCGGCCGCTGACCAAGGCCACCGGGGTCAGCGTCGACGACGTGGCGAAGCGGCTGATCGACTACGGCTTCCACGCGCCGACGATGTCGTTCCCGGTGGCCGGGACGCTGATGGTGGAGCCGACCGAGAGCGAGGACCTGGCCGAGCTGGACCGCTTCTGCGACGCGATGATCGCGATCCGGGCGGAGATCGACAAGGTCGGCTCGGGGGAGTGGCCGGCGGGGGACAACCCGCTGTCCAACGCGCCGCACACCGCGGCGATGGTGTCCGCCGACGAGTGGCCCCACCCGTACCCGCGGTCGGTGGGCGCCTACCCGGCGGGTGTCGACCGGGCGGGCCGGTACTGGCCTCCGGTGCGGCGCATCGACGGCGCGTACGGCGACCGGAACCTGGTCTGCTCGTGCCCCGCGCCGGAGGCGTTCGAGGACTGAGCGGCTGACGCCGGGGCGGTGGGCTGTCGCCGCCCCGGCCGGCGCGCCGGACGGTCATGACCGGCGCGTACGCTCACTGACGCTGCGTGATCGCTCAGGCGACGAGGGCGTGGCGGGCCGGACCCCGGTGCGGGGCGATGGTGCGCCCGTCGGGGAGCAGCTCACCGGTGTCCTCGAAGACGATGACACCGTTGCAGAGCAGGCTCCAGCCCTGCTCAGGGAAGCAGGCGAGGACGCGGGCGGCTTCGCGGTCGGTCGCGTCGGCGGAGGGGCAGGTGGGCTGGTGCTGACACATCGGGTTCTCCGGACTGTGGGGGCACTGTGTCATGGTTCACATGACCAGTGACGCACAGTACCAAGGAAAACTGAGCGGCAACGAGCAAGGATGCGTCTTGTTCACCCAGAATGGGCTGAACGGATGACCCGGAACCGCCCAGACGTCGTGGAAGCGCTCCCACAGGTGGAGGTCGATGCACCCGGCGCGCCGCCCGGATGCCGCCGCCGGCTCGTCGAGACCGCCCGCCTGCACTGGTCGACCGGCGACGGCGGTGACCCCGCCGACCTGGCACAACGCTTCCTCGCCGCGCACGGCATCACCCGCGACGACCTGTCCCGCCCCGGCCGCCACGACCCCGGCGTCGGGGTGTGCGGCGCCGCGCTGTACCTGTCCGCCGCCGCCGGCGCGTACGCCATCGGCGTGTCGCCCGGCGCGCCCGGTCCCGCGCCGGCGCTGCCCGACCTCGTCGTGGTCGTCTACCACCACACCGACCGCCCGGCGGCACCCCGGCCGCCGGCCCCCGCACCGTGGCGGCTCGGAGGCTGGCGCGACAGCTGGACCCCGGCCGCGCACGCCGCCGCCGTCGGCGCGGTCCGCGACGCCATCGCCCGCGGCGACGTCTACCAGGTCAACGTCGTCGGCCACGCCGCCGCCCCGTACACCGGCGACCCGCTGCCCGCGCTGGCCCGCCTCGCCGCGCTGCCCGGGGCCCGCTACGGCGGCACCCTGCACGGCCCCGGCTGGGCGCTCGGCTGCGCCTCCCCGGAGACCCTCATCGCCGTCGAGCGCGGCCGGCTGGTCACCCGCCCGATCAAGGGCACCCGCCCGGCCACCCCCGCCGGACGCCGCGATTTGCTCGCCTCGGCCAAGGAACGCGCCGAACACGTCATGATCGTCGACCTGGAACGCAACGACCTGGCCCGCGTCGCCCGCACCGGGTCGGTGCGCGTCGACGAGCTGTTCGCCGTACGCCGCTGGTGTGACCTGTGGCAGGCGGAGTCCACGGTGTCCGCGGCGCCCGCCGACGGCCTCGGCCTGGCCGACCTGCTGCGCGCGGTGTGCCCCGGCGGGTCGGTCACCGGCGCGCCCAAACACGCCGCCCTGGCCCACATCGCCGCGCTGGAGCCGGTCGGACGCGGCGCGAGCATGGGCGCGCTCGGCTGGGTCGGCCCCGACCGCCTCGACCTGGGCCTGACCATCCGCACCGCCGCCGCCGACGGGAACCTGCTGCACCTGTGGGCCGGGGGAGGCATCACCTGGGACAGCGACCCCGCCGCCGAGGTCGCCGAGGCCGCCGCCAAGGCCGCCCCGATCCGCGCCCTGCTCGCCGGCTGACGGCTGTCCGGTGGCGGCCGCGCGCGGCGGCTCAGCCCGCGGCGGCGAAGGAGTCCAGGGCGGCAACGACCCGCTCGCCGATGCCGTGCCCGCCCCCGTGACCGCCGGACTCCACGATCTCCAGCCGCGCATCAGGCCAGTCCCGGGTCAGCTGCCAGGCGATGTCCGGTGGCCCGCTGACGTCCAAGCGGCCCTGCACCAGCACCCCCGGAATGCCCGCGAGGCGGCCCGCGTCGCGCAGCAGCTGCCCGTCGGGCAGGAAGCCCCGGTTGGCGAAGTAGTGGGTTACCAGCCGGGTGAACCCGTACCGGAAGACCGGGTCGGCGAACCGCGGATCCGGCGCGTACCCGCCCGCCAGGGACACGTGCACGTCCTCCCAGTCGCACCAGTCCCGCGCCGCCCGATCCCGCACCGCCGGGTCCGGGTCGGCGACCAGCCGGGCATACGCGGCCGACAGGTCACCGTCACGGTCGGCCTCGGGCACGCCGTCGCGGAACCGCGCCCACTCCTGCGGGAAGATCCGGCCCATGTCCCGGGTCACCCACTCGATCTCCCGGCTGGTGTTGGCGACCACGCTGAACAGCACCAGCGCGCTCACCCGATCCGGGTGCCGCTGCGCGTACGCCAGGGCAAGGGACGACCCCCACGACGCGCCGCACAGCAGCCACCTGTCGATCCCCAGATGCGCCCGCAGCGCCTCCATGTCGGCCAGCAGATGCGCGGTGGTGTTCACCGACAGGTCGGTGGCCGGATCAGAGGCCGGGGGAGTGCTGCGCCCGCAGCCGCGCTGATCGAACAGCACGATCCGGTAGCCGGCCGGGTCGAACAGCCGCCGCCAGGACGCGCCCGCCCCGGAGCCGGGCCCGCCGTGCACCACGAGCGCCGGGCGGCCGTCCGGGTTGCCGCACGTCTCCCAGTACACGCGCTGCCCGTCCCCGGCGTCCAACATGCCCTGCGCGTACGGCTCGATCGGCGGATACATGCGGCGGCCTCCCTGCGACGGTGTCCGCACACCCTACGAGCGCCGCCGCCCCGGCGGGTGCCCACCCACGAGCGGTAAGCAACGGATAGCCTTCCGGACATGACTATGCGCCCCATCCGGATCATCGGCGACCCCGTGCTGCGCACCCCCAGCGAACCCGTCACCAGCTTCGACGCCGAACTGCGCGCCCTCGTCACCGACCTGATGGACACCCTGCTCGGCGCACCCGGCCGCGCCGGCGTCGCCGCACCCCAGATCGGCGTCAACACCCAGGTGTTCGTCTACGACGCCGACGGCCACCGCGGCCACATGGTCAACCCCACCCTGGAGGTGTCCGACGAACTCCAGGACGACGAGGAAGGCTGCCTGTCCATCCCCGGCCTGTACTTCCCGACCCCCCGCGCCATGCACGCCACCGCACACGGCTACGACCAGCACGGCGAACCCCTCACCATCACCGGCAGCGGCTTCCTCGCCCGCGCCCTGCAACACGAGACCGACCACCTGCGCGGCCGCCTCTACGTCGACACCCTGCGCGGCGACACCCGCCGCCGCGCCCTGCGCGAGATCCGCGCCGGCCGGTTCGACTCACCCAGCCGCGGCCGCTGACGTCAACGCGCACTCGGTGAACCCGGCCACCCGGGAGAACCCCAGCCGCTCGTACAACCGCACCGCCGCGGCGTTGTCCGCCCGCACGTTCAACGTCACGTGATCCACCGACCCGCGCAGCCGCGCGCACAACGCCGCCACCACACCCGCACCCAGACCACGCCCCCGCACATCCGGATTCGTCGTCACGTTACCCAGCGCCGCCACCCGCCACCGCGGCGAGAACACGTGCACCCCCGCCACCGCCACCAGCCGGCCACGCTCCCGCACACCCACGTACTGGCCCGTCTCCAGCATCCGCGCGTCGAACCAGTTCCCCGGATACGCCACCGCGTACAACCCGGCCAGCTCCGCCGCGTCCGCCGGCCCCAACGGCTCACCCACCGCCGGCACCGCCGCCAACCGGCCCGGATCCGTCAACGCCATCCGGTGATGCGCCGCCGCCTCCGACACCACGAACCAGCGGCCCAGCGCCGCCTCCAGACCGGGGGACAGGTGCGCCCACATCCGCGCCGGCAACACCGGCGCCGCCTCCACCAGCAACCCGGCCATCTCCGCCACCCGACCCGGCGCCGCGAACGCCAGCAACGTCGGCAACTCCACCCCGTGATACAGCAACACCACCTGGTCGCCACGCCGGAACCACGACGTGTACGGCCAGAAGAAATCGTCCAGATCACCCAACTGATACGCGTGCAACACCGGATCCCGGCCCAGCAGACCCGCCAGCACCGCCCGGTCGTGCTCCGCCCGCACCGCCACCGCGATCAGCCCGCCATCCACTGGTCGTAACCCAACCGGGCCACCAGCGCCAGCACCACCACCAGCAGCACCACCCGCACGAACCCGGCACCCCGGCGCAACGCCATCCGCGCGCCCACCGCCGCCCCCACCACATTGCACACCGCCATCGCCGCACCGAGCGCCCACCACACGTGCCCGGTCAACCCGAACACCACCAGCGCACCCAGATTCGTACCCGCGTTCACGACCTTCGCCATCGCCGACGCGTGCACGAAATCCGAACCCAGAATCGCCGTGAACGCCAACACCAGGAACGTGCCCGTACCCGGCCCGATCAACCCGTCGTACAGGGCGATACCCAGACCGGCCACCGCCACCGCCACCACCACCCGCGCCCGAGTCCGCCGCTGCGGCGACGCCACCACACCCAACGACGGCCGCGCCAGCACGAACACCGCCACCGCCACCAGCACCACCAGCACCACCGGCCGGTACGCACTCCCCGGCACCGCACCCGCCAACGCCGCACCCAACCCCGCCGTCAGCACCGCCAACCCGGCCGCCGGACCCGCCACCGCCCAGTCCAGCTTCGTCCGCCGCGCGTACGTCACCGCCGCCGTCGACGTACCGAAGATCGCCGCCAGCTTGTTCGTGCCCAACGCCGTCGCCACCGGCACACCCGGCGCCGCCACCAGCAACGCCGGCAACAACAACAGACCGCCGCCACCCACCACCGCGTCCACCCACCCGGCCAGAAGGGCAGCGGTCAGCAACGTCGTCAACGACAGGGCATCCACCGCCGCATTCTGCCCACGCCGCCACCAGCGGCGAGGCCACCTGTGGCCAGCCTCACCGCCCCCGGCGACGCCGCAACCACACCCCGGCCGACCCCACCGCCACGAACACCAGCATCGAACAGCACAACAGTTTCAGCACCCGGCAAGACTCCCACGACGACGTAGGGTGTCCAGGTGCGCCTGGCCACCTTCAACCTGCTGCACGGCCGCTCCCTCACCGACGGGCTCGTCGACCCCGACCGGCTCACCGCCGCCGTCACCGACCTCGACGCCGACGTCCTCGCCCTCCAGGAAGTCGACCGCGACCAGACCCGCAGCGGCAAACTCGACCTCACCGCGGTCGCCGCCCGCGCCCTGCACGCCGACCACCACCGCTTCGCCGCCGCCGTCGTCGGCACCCCCGGCGAACAGTTCCGCCCCCTCACCCACGACGACGACGGCGACGGCGAACCCCTCTACGGCATCGGCCTGATCAGCCGCCACCCCGTCCGCTCCTGGCAGGTCACCCGCCTGCGCGCCGCCCCCGTCCGCTCACCCATCTACGCACCCGGCCCCGGCGGCGGACTCGTCCTGCTCCGCGACGAACCCCGCGTCGTGCTCGCCGCCGTCCTCGACACCCCCCACGGCCCGCTCACCGTCGCCGCCACCCACCTGTCCTTCGTCCCCGGCTGGAACGTCTGGCAACTACGCCGCGTCGTCCGCGTCCTGCGCACCCTGCCCGCACCCCGGATCCTGCTCGGCGACCTCAACCTGCCCGCCGGCCCCGCCGCCGCGCTCACCCGCTGGCAGCCCCTGGCCCGCCGCCCCACCTACCCGGCCGGGCAACCCCGCGTCCAACTCGACCACATCCTCGCCGACCGACACGGCCTCGACCGGCTCCCACCCGTCACCGCCGTCCACACCCCGCTGGCCACCATCTCCGACCACCGGCCCCTCGTCGTCGACCTCGGCTGACGCTCAGCCCAGACCGCTCTGCCGCCGCGCCGCCTCCACCACGTTGCGGAACAACATCGCCACGGTCGTCGGACCCACCCCGCCCACACGCGGCGTGATCGCACCCGCCACCTCGGCACACGACTCGTCCACGTCCGGCAGCAACCGCCGCCCCTCGTACCGCACGCCGCCACCGACCACCACCGCACCCGGACGCACATGCTCCGGCCGCACGATCCCCGGCACCCCCGCCGCCGCGATCAGGATCTCCGCCCGCCGCGTGTACCGCGGCCAGTCCGCCACACCCGTGTGCACCACCGTCACCGCCGCGTTCGCCGTCGGCCGCTTCTGCGCCAGCAACATCGCCAACGGCCGGCCCAACGTCGCACCCCGGCCCAGGATCACCACCTCCCGGCCCGCCACCGGCACACCGTGAAACGCCAGCAACGCCTCGATCCCCGCCGGCGTACACGGCAACGGACCCGGCAACCCCAACGCCAGCCGGCCCATGTTCACCGGATGCATCCCGTCCACGTCCTTGTCCGGATCCAGCACCGCCAACGCCCGGTCGTAATCCAGGTGACCCGGAATCGGATACTGCACCAGCACCCCGTGCACCGTCTTGTCCGCGTTGAAATCCGCCAGCACCGCATGCAGATCCGCCTGCGACGCCGACGCCGGCAGATGCACGTGCGGCGACACGAAACCCAGCTCCGCCGCCTGACGTTGCTTGATCCGGATATAACCCGCGCTCGCGTCGTCGTCACCCACCAGCACCGTCGCCAGCGCCGGCGTCACCCCCGCCGCACGCAGCTCCGCCACCGACGCGGCGACCTCCGACAACACCCGCTCCGCCACCGGGGCACCCGGCAACAACCGCGCAGAAGACATACGACACCTCGCCCGCGGAGGCCCAGGCGGTCGACCCCCACGACGAGCTCCCCGATGGTTCACCCATCCCCGTGCCGCCAGTCGCGTTCCCCCTCAGCCTGCCACAGCCTCCGCCGCCACCGCATCCACCACCGCCTGCCACCCCGGCAACGCCGCCAGCAAACCGTCCGCCCGCCGCCGCCGATCCGCCGCCGACGCCACCCCCAGATCAGCCAGCACCGCCCCGAACGCCCGCTCCCGCTCCGGCGCCACCGCACCCAACACCACATGACACCGCGCGTACGTCACCAGCACCCAGAACATCGCCTCCCGATGCCGGCCCGCCTCGATCAACTCAGCCGCACCGTCGAACACCACCGGACGCCCCGCCGCACCCAGATCCGCCCCGAACGCGAACCCCTCCCGCGGCAACCGCGCCACCTCGTCGAACACCACCGCCAACCCGGCCAGATGCTCCCGCACCCGCGCCGCGGCCACACCCGCCCCGCCGCCGTCGAGCGTGTCCAGCAACCCCGCATACCGATCCGCGAACCCGAACCGCGACAACACCTGATCCGCCCGCACGTACCGCCGCCGCACCGTCGGATCCGCCAACCCCGCCACCGCCGGCCACACCGCCAGCAACGACGTCGGAAACACCCACGCCAGCACCTGCTCCGCCACCGGCGCCGACCCACCGACCGCCCGCAACCCGCCCTCGATCCGCCGCCGCACGCCCGCACACCGCGCCCGCACCCACACCGGATCCGCGAACCCCGCCGCCACCCGCTCCCGCACCGCGGCCAGCCGGCCCGACCGATCCGCGATCACCCCGTCGGTACGGAACATCGGCGCGAACACCCACGACCCCAGCACGTCCTCCGGGCCACCCAACTCCTCCCACGTGACAGCGCTGACCTCCAGCAGCACCCCCCGATGCACGAACTTGCCCACCTTCGCGCCGGGCTCCCGGCGCACCAGCAACACGTCCACGTCCGACCACACCGGCAGCACCGCGTCGTCCGGCAACCCCACTGTCGACCCGCTGAAGAACGCCCCCTCGATCGACGGATCGACGCGCATCCGCTCCCGCACCCACCCGACCGCCACCGCCCGCGCCGCACCAACCCGCATCCCGCCGATCCTGCCAGCAGGCCGGACCGCCGCGCGCCCGTCACCGCGGCGGCGTCAACCCCGACAACGCCCGGTTGGTACGGTTCGCCGCCACCGCCGCCCGCTGCTGGCCCGCGGTCACCTCGATGTACGTCTGCGACGACGCCAACGACGCATGACCCAGCAACCGCATGATCTCCGCCGCGCTCGCCCCGTCCTCCGCCAACCGCGTCGCGAACGTGTGCCGCAACGCGTGCAACCGAGCGCCCCGCGGCACCCGGTCACCGATGCCCGCCCGCCGGTAACACGACTCCACCAGGTACTGCAGCCCGCCCCGACGCAACGGCTCACCCTGACGATCCACCAGCAACGGGGCGTCCGGCCGCACACTGCGCGACCCGAACCGGTGCCGCCGGCTGTCCAGATAGCCGGCCAGCACCCGATCCACGGCGTCCTCGATCGGCACCGTACGCGGACGCCCACCCTTACCCGCCACATCCACCCGCCGCTCGCCGTCACGCCCGGCCACCGACGACACCCGCAGCGCCAGCAGCTCCGACAGCCGCAACCCCGCGCACAACGCCAGCGCCAGCACCGCGAGGTCGCGCTCCGGCCACGGATCACGCTGCCGGCCCTCCGCCCGGGCCACCGCCGCGAGCAGCTCCTCCGGGGTGTCCTCGCCCCGCAGCGGCTTGGGCCGGGGGAGCGGCGTGCGGGGCCGCCCCACCGCCGGCATCGGATTTCCCGGTACGACACCCTCGGCGACCAGGAACGTGAAGAAGCTGTTCCAGGTCGACCAGGCGCGATGGACCGACGCGGCGGCGCGGGGAGCGGCGAACCGCGCGAACGCCGCGCGCATCACGCGGGGGGAGAGGGCGCTGACCGCCAGCCGGTCCAGGGGGAGGGGAGTGGTGTCACCGTCCGCCGCCACCAGCTCGGCGACAGTGGTCAGATCCCTGCGGTACGCGGCCAGGGTGTGCGGTGAGGGCTTGCGGGTGGCCCGGGCGGTCAGGAACTCCTCGATCAGAGCCCTCACCGTTTCGTCCGGTTTGTCATGCATAAGGGATATTATGCATGATTCTCGCTTTCCCGCCAGAGCGCCCGCCGGGGGAGCGTGGTGAAGATCCCCGCGCCCGACCTGCCCGCCCGGGCCCCCGGTTACCCCGGTCCGCCCGCTCCGTCGATCATGAAGTTGACGGCGACAAAGTGGACACCGACTGCCGCCAGCTTCATGATCGACGGAGTCTGGGGCGCGGCGAGGGGCGTGGCCGGGGTGGTCGGGCGGTGGGTCGCTGTGCGTGGGGGTTGGTCCGGGCGGCGGAGGCCGCCGCCTGCGGATGGCGGCGTCGAAGGCGCCTGGGCCGGTCGGTCGGCGGCCTCGCGGCCTCAGTGCTGATCACCTCGGGCGAGTCCCAGCTGCGTGCTGTGGCCGAAGGGCGTTCCGGCGCCCGCTTTGAACAGCGTTGCGATCCGCGCGCAGGGAAGTGCGTCCCCGTCGGGCGCTCCGGCGGTCAGCCGCTCGGTGTGCGTCCGGGGAGGCCCGCTTCCCGATTACTTGACATAATGTACATTATCGAACCTGGGCGGACGAGGGGCTCAGGCAGGCTTTGCGTCCGACATCGCCTTCAGCAGCTTGTCCATCCGTGGCCGGCCACTGTCGGCCGGCTCCTCGGACAGTCGTGCGAGCGCCGCGTCGACCTCTGCCCTGAGCGCCTGCCGCTGCGACGCGTCGCCCGAGTCGAGCGCCTTCTGGACCCGCGGCGTCAGGTCGGACAACCAGCTCAGTGCATCCAGGTCCGGCCGGGCCCCCGATCGTTGCGGAGCCCGCTGCCGGGCGTCGGTGAAGCGGCTTCCCCCGAAGTGGGCCAGTGCTGCCGCCACCTCACTCGGCGGCTGTTGCACCTGGTCGAGGTTGAGCAGCACCAGGGCGGGCCGGCCGTCGACCGGGCTGCGGCCGGTGAGCCGACGATCGATCGTCGAGGCGGTGGCCGGCACCAGCAACACCGATGCGGCTCTCTGCTTCCGGCCGCCCGACGTCAGCGGCTGGTCGAGGACGACTGCCTCGATCTCGGCCCACGCCACCAGCCGGTGGAGCCCGGCGACCCGCAGGTCCAGCCCGTCGGCGCCGATGCGGAACCGGAACGGCCTGAGCTGGTAGGCGACGAACACGCCGGCCGCCAGCAGCCAGAGGCCGACGAGGGCCCACCTGACGGTTGACGAGGGCGTGAGGTGGAGCAGCGAAGCCACGCCGACGACGAAGATCGCGAGGCCGCTCCACAGCGCCTGTCGGTTCCTGCGCAGCTCCATGGCGGCACCTCGTCCCTTGTGGCCGTTCACGGGAAGGGCACTCCATGGTGGTGGCACGGACGATGCGCTCTCGTGATCATCCGAATGTCCCGGTCGGTCATGCGGAGCGGGCCGTCGACCGGCGCCTCTCCCCTGCGCCGGCCGGCTCAGACCGGCTGCGGGTCGCGGTGCTCGGCCTCGCCCGCCTCCTGGACGTCCTCGACGGACCGCAGATCGGGCATGGCGCGTACAGCGGGCGCCACGGCCGCGACGACGGCGAGCGCCAGCATGACGGCTGCGAAACTGCCGAACACCATCGGGGCCGGTACCCGGTCGATCAGCAGACCGGACAGCGCCGGGCCGAACGGCGCCACGATCAGCGCGATGAAGCTGGTGGCGGCGTTCGCCCTGCCCTGGAGGTCGCCGGGGGTCAGTAGCGTCTGGAGGGTCAGCATGCTGATGTTGGCCGCTGGTACGACGAGGACGCAGGCGCCGGCCAGCGCGCCCAGGACCAGTCCGTTGTCGGTGGCGGCCATGGCGGCGGTCAGCACGCCGCAGGCCCAGATGACCGCGAGGATCAGCCAGCGGGTGGGTATCCGGGCGGTCAGCCAGGACGCGACGAGTGACCCGGCGACGGCGCCGAGCCCGACGCACGCCATGACGGTTCCGGCGGACAGCCCGGAGGCGCCGTTGCGGACCGGCACGACGATGATCGCCAGCAGCACGCCGGCGAACGCGAAGTTCAGGACGGCGCCGCTGAGCAGCGTGAACCGCAGGGAGGGGTGGCGCCACAGGAAGCGGACACCGGCGACCGCCTGCCGGGGCAGGGACTCCCCCGGCTCGGTCAGGGACCGGCCGAGCGGGCCGCGCAGCAGGGCCACGGCGACGAGGGAGACGGCGTAGGAGATCGCGTCGACGAGGAACGGCAGTGCCGGGGCGAGGCCGAACAGGAAGCCGCCGAGCGGTGGGCCGGCCAGGTGTACGACGCCGTTGCGGGTCTCGTTGAACACGGTGGCCGTACGCAGGTCGCGGGCCGGGACGACGGCGCGGGTGGCTGCCGCGGCGGCGGGTTGCAGAGCGGCGCCGAGACCGGCGGTGGCGGCGGCGAGGACGGCGATCAGCAGCACCGGCGCGTCTCCGACGAGGGCGAGGACGATGACGCCGGTGACCGCGAGCAGCGCGCCGCCGTCGCAGCACAGCATGACGATGCGCCGGTCGCGGCGGTCGGCGAGCAGGCCGGCGGGCAGGAGTACGAGGACGAGGGCCATGCCCTCGGCGAAGGCGACGAGGCCGGCGTCGGTGGCGGAGCCAGTCATCATCAGGACGAGCAGCGGTGTGGCGACGGCGGTGACCTGGGTGCCGAGTTTGGAGGCGGTCCGGGCGACGGTGATCAGGAGGAAGTCGCGGTTGTGTCGCAGGCCGGTGGGTGGCATGGGGGCTCCGTTGGCGTGGTGGCGGGCGGGAGGTCGGCTTCACCGGCTGTGGGGCGGGTTGACGACGGACCCGGGCGGGCGGGGGGCCGCCCGCCCGGGTCGCCAGGCGGATCAGGTGTGGCCGGGGCCGTTGGCCCTGTCGCCACTGCCGTCTCAGCCGTTGCAGCAGGCGATGCTGATGCTGCTGGACTGCGGCGGGACCGCGTGGCGGGTGCCGTTCTGCGTGGCCATGGCCTGCAGGTTGAGGAGCTTCGTCATGGGGGTTCACCTCCTTCGTGGGTGTGGTGGTCGGGTCTCCGGTGTCGTCCGGAGGGCCGTCGGTGGGTCCGACGGGGTCTGTGGGTGCCGGCGGGTTCAGCTCGCGGCGAGGAGGTGGTCGGTGGACGCGATGTGGGTGGGCGCGTGGAGGAAGGGCAGGGTGACTCCGGTGTGGTGCAGCGCGGCGTGCATCGCGGACAGGATTCCGGCGCCGCCGGCGGCCAGGTCGGTCGAGATCCGCAGCAGGGTGTCGCCGGGGAACGCGAGGTGGCCGTCGAGGGCGTACGCGTGCCAGGCGAGCCGGGTCAGGTGTGCCGGGTGGTGGCGGGCCGCGCCGTCGCGGACGAGGCCGACGGGACGCATGGCGTGCGGCCGGTGCGGTGGTGGGTCGTCGGCGAGCAGGGCGGCGGTGGCGAGCAGTCCGGCGCGGCCGTGGAAGAGGCCGGGCAGCAGGACGAATTCGACGTCGACGGTTCGTCGGACGGTGGTGACGACGTCGCGCAGCCAGGGGCGTTCGCCGTGGCGGAGCAGCGTGTGTGCGGCGACGGCGATGCCGGCGCTGCCTTCGTCGAGGTAGAACAGTCGTCGTGCGCCGTCGCGTACGTGCAGGTTGCCTTTGTCGTCGCGGACGGTGTGGTCGAGGTCGCGGCGGACGGCGGTGCGGGCGGCGCGCAGCCAGGCCGGGTCGCCGGTGGCTTCGTGGAGCCGGGTGAGGAAGACGGCCGGGCCGGACCAGCCGCGGAGCAGGCCGGGGCGGGCGGGTTCGGGTAGGGGCTGTTTCGTGTCGCCGGTGAGGGTGCGGGTGAGCCGGTCGCCGATGCGCAGGGCGTCGTCGGGGACGGGCCGGCCGGTGCGGAGCAGGGCGAGTCCGATGCCGGCGAGGCCGCTGTGCAGGCCGGGACCGTACCGGTCGTGGAGGCCGGTGCGACATCGGTCGAGTAGTTCCGCGGCGTCGTCGTGGCGTCCGGTGCGGTCCAGCAGCGCGGCGATGCCGGCGAGGCCGTCGTAGAGGCCGAGGTGCGTGGCGGGTAGGCGCCGTGCGGCGCGGACGAGCCAGTCGAGGTGTTCGTCGCGTTCGGGGTAGTCGGCGCCGGTGGTGACCAGTGCCCAGATGACGCCGGCGGCGCCGTGCGCGAGGGTGGCGCCGCCGTGCGGGAACTGTCCGGGGTCGCCGGGGAAGAGGCGGTCGGTGCGGTGTGGTGTGGCGGTGGCGCGGATTCCGGCGGCGAGTGATTCGAGCAGCGGGGTGTGGTCGGCGGTCTGGGCGGTGGGCCAGGGGAAGCGGGTGACGCGGCTGCGGTCGGGTGCGGTGGTGGCGGCGCCGTCGGTGGTGGGCGTGGCGTGTGCGGTGTGCAGGTCGTCCCGGATGCGGTCGAGGTAGCCGGCGGGCAGGGGGAACCGTCGGGCGGCGGTCGTCAGGTCGTGGAACTTCTCGTCGGTCAGGGCGGTGAGCTGGGTGATCGGTAGGAAGACGGCGAGCCGGAGGCAGGCCAGGGCGTACCTGTCGACGGCCGGGCCGCGGCGTATCCGCGGGGTGGCGAAGCCGGGGTCGCCCAGGGACGGGGTGAAGTCCTCGTCGGTCAGGTACGCCTGTTCGAAGTCGACGAGCACGATCCGGCCGTCGGGGCGGATCATGACGTTGGCGGTGTGCAGGTCGCCGAAGACCACTCCCCTGGCGTGTACCTGGGACAGCGCCGTCTCGACCCGGTCGACGACGTCGAGCGCCCAGGCGGTGTAGTCGGCCAGGTCCTGGTCGGTGGGGTCGGGGTGGATCAGGGGGTGCCGCATGGCGAGGTGGTGTTGCAGGGTGTCCCCCTCGACGTACTCCTCGACCAGGAATTCGTGTTCCCACCAGGTGAGGCGGTCGAGCAGTCGCGGTACGCAGTCGAGGCCGGCGAGTCGCCGCAGCATGTCCTCCTCGCGGCGCAGGCGGGTGAGCGCGTCTGTTCCGGCTCCGTCGAGCCCGGCCAGCGGCCGGGCCTCGCGCAGGACGACGGTGCGGCCGTCGCGCAGGTCGGTGGCGCGGTAGACGCCGCCGGCGTTGGAGTGGTGCAGGGCCTCGTCGATGCGGTACGGCGGGTCGTCGTGGGTTTCGGCGGCTACCGCCGCGATGCGTTCGGCGACGAAGTCGGGTACGGGGGCCCAGTCGGGCACGGTGAAGACGGGTTCGCGCCGGTCGGGGACGAGGGCTCCGTCGGGGCGTGCGACGGCGGGGACGGGTTCGTCGCCGTCGACGCACCAGAGTTCGGCGAATCCGCCGTAGCGCAGGTAGAGCGGGCCGTCGTGCCAGCGCAGGTCGCTGAGGACGTACGGGCCGCGGTAGCCGGCGAGCCGGGCGCCGAGGTCGTCGAGGACGCGGCGCAGGGCGGTGTCGTCGGCCGGGTAGAGGGCGGCGAGTTTGCCGCTGCCGGCCCGGTGGGCGTACTTCTCGTTGTTGACCAGGGCGAGCCGGCGGCTGCGCTGGAACTTGAAGGCGACGTGGTGGCGTACGCAGTGGTCGCGGACCAGGTCGAGCACGTCGGCGGCGTCGTCGAGGCGCACTGACACGTGCACCTTCCAGCCCTGCTGCGGCAGCCGCGCCTGGATGGGGTGCCACATGACCCAGCCGCCGTGCTCGGCGACGCGCCAGCCGTCGGGCGGGGTCTGGTCGGCCAGCGGGAACCGGCTCGCCGTGTCGGCGACGTACGCCGGTGAGTCGACGTGGACCGGGTCGGCGATCAGGAACGCACCGGGCGTGGGCATGGCAAACCTCGCGGCCGTGACGGATGGGATGGGTGTCCGGGGCGTTCGGTGTGTCACCGTCGTCGTCCGGACTGGTTCCATCGTGGTCGTAGCCGGCCGCTCCTGGCGTCCGGCCGTGGGGCGAGGTTCGGGGTCCTCCCCGGCCCGGTGCCGGGCGCCGGGGGTCCGTCTGGAAGGTGACACCGGATGTCACCCGGTACGGGGACGTCCGCCGGGCCGGGTGTCGGCCAGAATTCGTCGCGTACGCGGGCTGTTCGCCCGCCCTTCCCTGTTCTCTGGAGGTCCGTGATGAAGACCGAGGTGAAGTCGCCGCCGACGGTTCTGCTCCTGCAGGCGCAGCGGCCGGCCGGGTGGGTGACGGTCGCGCGTGGGGTCGCGTTGGACGGCCGGCGGTGTCTGCTCAGGACGGTGGGTGCCGGCCGGCCGCGGTCCGGTGACGCGGTGCGTCTGGTCGGGGTCAGCGGCGCGCAGGTGCGGCCGCTCACTGTCGCCGAGGTGTCGGTGCTGCACCGTGACCCGGCGGACCTGCTGATGGTGTCCCTCGCCGGTGAGACGGTTCCCGGTGGGTACGGCACCGACGCGTCGGCGGTGCGCCGGGTGCTGGCGCTGCTCGCCGACGACGCGGACCGGCGGTGGCAGGTGGCCGCGGACGCCGCCGGTGACGTCGTACCGTCGGTCGTGCTGGTCGGGGCGGGCCGGCCGGGTGTGCCGGGCCGGCCGGCGGCGCCGGTGACCACGCACCGGGTGAGCGCGGCGACGCCGCCGGACGGTGACGGCGGCGGTGACGACGACGGCTCTCCGCTGTCCTGGACGTGCCGGTTGTTCGGGATCGGCTGCCCCGCCGAAGACTCCTAGCCCGCCGATGACCACGGTGACCGGTGCGGTGGCGCCGTCTGGCCCGGCGCGGGTTGCGAGATGGTGGCGTCGCGATTTTCTGCTGCTGCCGGTGCTGTGCCTGCTCGACCTGTTCACGGCCTCGTCGGTGGTGATCCAGAGCGAGCCGGTCGGCCCGGCCCGGCAGTGGCTGCAGGTGCTCGCCGCGGTGCTGTCGATCGGTGCCCTGTGGTGGCGGGACCGCGCGCCGGTCGCCGTGTTCGTGTTCGAGTGCGCCCACGGCGTGGCGATGTGGTTCCTGGTGCACGACTACCGGCCGTGGGTGGGCCTGATCGTCGCCCTGTACACGGTGGCGGCGTTGCGGCCGTTCGTGGTGTCGGCGGTGGCGTACGCGGCGGCGTGCGCACGTAGCCTGCTCAGCGCGCTCGACTCGTTCCGGGTGGAACCGAGCCCGGGCGCGCGGGCCGGGGAGTTCGCGGTCACCGCGTTGATGTTCGCGCTCATCTACGCCGCCGCGTGGGCGGCCGGTTCGGTGGTGCGGCGGCACCGGCGGCGGGTGGCCCAGCTGGAACGGGAGCGGCGGCTGGCCCGGGCCGAGGCGGTGGCGCTGGAGCGTCGCCGGATCGCCGCCGAGCTGCACGACGTGGTGTCCCACTCGGTGACCGTGATGGTCCTGCAGGCCGCCGGTGCCGCGCGGATCAGCGCCTCCGACCCGGAGCGGACGCGGGAGGCGCTGCTGCACATCCAGCAGGCCGGGCAGCAGGCGATGGCGGAGCTGCGCCGGCTGCTGGCGGTGATGCGGGCCGAGTCGGGTCCGGCGGCCGACGGTGAGCCGGGCCCGCAGCCGCGGCTGGACGACATCGAGGTGCTCCTGACGTCGATGCGGTGCGCGGGGCTCACGGTGACCATGTCCGTGTCCGGCAGTCCTCGGCCGCTGGATCCGAGTATCGAGCTGGCGGCGTACCGGACGGTGCAGGAGAGCCTGACGAACACGCTCAAGCACGTCGGCCGGCGTGCCTGCGCGACTGTGCATTTCGCGTGGCAGGAGCGGGTGGTGTTGTTGCGCGTCGACGACGACGGTACGGGCCGTGACCCGGGCGGCACGGCGGCGGGACTGTCGACCGGCAACGGGCTGGCCAGTCTCGCCGAACGGCTGGAACGCGTCGGTGGTCGCCTGGTCGCGGGGCCGCGTCCCGAGGGCGGGTTCCGGGTGAGCGCGACGCTGCCGGTCGCGCAGCGCGGCGACCTCGTGGCGGCGCCGGGTGACGGCGGGGTGCCCGCTGTCGGGTGAACGCGTGTCCGTTGTGCGACATCCGGCTGGCCGGCGAGGCCGACACCGTTGATCATGTGGTGGGGCCGCGGTCACGGCCGCCGACGACGGGAGCCTTCATGATCCGGGTGCTGCTCGCCGACGACCAGCCGCTCGTACGGGCGGGACTCGCGATGCTCCTGACGAACGAGCCGGACATCGAGGTCGTCGCCGAGGCCGACGACGGGGCGCAGGCCGTGGAACTCGGTCGCCGCCTGCGTCCGGACGTGGTGCTCATGGACGTGCGGATGCCCGGCACCGACGGTCTGGCCGCGACCAGGTCGATGGCCGAGGAGAAGCTCATCGACGACGCCGACCGGCCGGTGCGGATCATCATGCTGACCACCTACCACGTGGACGAGGCGGTGCACGCCGCGCTGCGGGCGGGCGCCTCCGGTTTCGTGCTCAAGGACGCCGCGCCCGAGGAACTGGTGTCGGCCATCCGCGCGGTGGCCGCCGGGGAGGCGTGGCTGGATCCCGCCGTCGCCCGGCGGCTGCTCGACGACCTCGCCGCCCGGCCCGACCCGGGGCTGCCCACACCGGTCCAGATGCGCGGGCTCACGCCGAGGGAACGCGAGGTCCTGGTGCTCATGGCGTACGGGATGTCGAACCGGGAGATCGCCGAGCACCTCGTGCTGGGCGATGCGACGGTCAAGACCCATGTCAGCCGGGTCCTGACGAAGCTGGGGATGCGTGACCGGACGCACGCGGTGGTGGCCGCGTACCAGTGCGGCCTGGTGGAACCCGGCACGGCGCCGCCGGCCCGGATGGCCGGCCTGTCCCGCTGAGGCCCGCGGCGCGGCCGGGAGCCTCAGCGGGCACGGCGGTCAGGCGCCGACGTAGTCGGCGAGGTGTTCGCCGGTGAGCGTGGACCGGGCGGCCACGAGATCCGCCGGGGTGCCCTCGAAGACGATCCGGCCGCCGTCGTGACCGGCGCCCGGGCCGAGGTCGATGATCCAGTCGGCGTGCGCCATGACGGCCTGGTGGTGCTCGATCACGATGACGGACTTCCCGGCGTCGACGAGCCGGTCGAGCAGGCCGAGCAGTTGGGCGACGTCGGCCAGGTGCAGGCCGGTGGTCGGTTCGTCCAGGACGTACACGCCGCCCTTGTCCCCCATCCGGGTGGCGAGCTTGAGCCGCTGCCGCTCCCCTCCGGACAGCGTGGTGAGGGGCTGACCGAGCGTGAGATAGCCGAGGCCGACGTCGGCGAGCCGGTCGAGGATGGTGTGGGCGGCCGGGGTGCGGGCCTCGCCTTCGCTGAAGAACGTCTCGGCCTCGTCGACGGACATGGCGAGGACCTCGCTGATGTCGCGGCCGCCGAGGTGGTATTCGAGGACGGCCGGCTGGTACCGCTTGCCCTCGCAGTCCTCGCAGGTGCTGGCGACGCCGGCCATCATGCCGAGGTCGGTGTAGATGACGCCGGCGCCGTTGCAGGTCGGGCAGGCGCCCTCGGAGTTGGCGCTGAACAGGGCGGGTTTGACGCCGTTGGCCTTGGCGAATGCCTTGCGGACGGGGTCGAGCAGGCCGGTGTAGGTGGCCGGGTTGCTGCGGCGGGAGCCACGGATGGCGGTCTGGTCGACGCTGACGACGTCCTCGCGCTTGGCCAGGGAGCCGTGGATGAGGCTGCTCTTGCCGGAGCCGGCGACGCCGGTGACGACGACCAGGACGCCGAGGGGGACGTCGACGTCCACGTCGCGCAGGTTGTGCGTGCGGGCACCGCGGATCGGCAGGGCGCCGGTGGGCGTACGCGGCTTGCCCTTGAGGGTGGCGCGGTCGTCGAGGTGGCGGCCGGTGGTGGTGCCGCTTTCGCGCAGGCCGGCGACCGTGCCCTCGTAGCAGATGGTGCCGCCGGCGGTGCCGGCGCCGGGACCGAGGTCGACGACGTGGTCGGCGATCGCGATGGTCTCGGGTTTGTGTTCGACGACCAGGACGGTGTTGCCCTTGTCGCGCAGTTGCAGCAGGAGGTTGTTCATGCGGGCGATGTCGTGCGGGTGCAGGCCGATGGTGGGTTCGTCGAAGACGTAGGTGACGTCGGTGAGGGACGAGCCGAGGTGGCGGATCATCTTGGTGCGCTGGGCCTCGCCGCCGGAGAGGGTGCCGGCGGGCCGGTCGAGGCTGAGGTAGCCGAGGCCGATCTCGACGAACGAGTCGAGGGTGTCCCCCAGCGCCTTGAGCAGCGGGCCGACGGATGGTTCGCGCAGGTCGCGTACCCAGGTGGCGAGGTCGCTGATCTGCATGGCGCAGGCGTCGGCGATGTTGATGCCGTTGATCTTCGAGGAGCGCGCTTCCGGGGCCAGGCGGGTGCCGTCGCAGTCGGGGCAGGTGGTGAACGTGACGGCGCGTTCGACGAAGGCGCGGATGTGCGGCTGCATGGCGTCGACGTCCTTGGCGAGCATCGACTTGCTGATCGCCGGGATGAGGCCGGTGTAGGTGACGTTGATGCCGTCGACCTTGACCTTGGTGGGCTCCTTGTGGAGCAGGTCGTCCAGTTCCCGCTTCGTGTAGTCGCGGATGGGCTTGTCGGGGTCGAACAGGCCGCTGGAGCGGAAGATGCGGCCGTACCAGCCGTCCATGGTGTAGCCGGGGATGGTGATGGCGCCCTCGTTGAGGGACAGCTTCTCGTCGTAGAGGACGGTGAGGTCGAAGTCGGTGACGGCGCCGCGGCCCTCGCAGCGGGGGCACATGCCGCCGAGGCGGTTGAAGGTGCCCTTCTTGGTCTGGGTCTTGCCGGGGCCGCGGTCGACGGTGATGGCGCCGGCGGCGCGCACGGAGGGGACGTTGAAGGAGTAGGCGTTGGGCGGGCCGATGTGGGGGTCGCCGAGGCGGCTGAACAGGATGCGCAGCATGGCGTTGACGTCGGTGGCGGTGCCGACGGTGGAGCGCGGGTCGGCGCCCATGCGTTCCTGGTCGACGATGATGGCGGTGGTGAGGCCTTCGAGGATGTCGACCTCGGGGCGGGACAGGGTGGGCATGAAGCCCTGGACGAAGGCGCTGTAGGTCTCGTTGATGAGGCGCTGGGACTCGGCGGCGATGGTGCCGAACACCAGTGAGCTCTTGCCGGAGCCGGAGACGCCGGTGAAGACGGTGAGGCGGCGTTTGGGTATCTCGACGTCGACGTTGCGCAGGTTGTTCTCGCGGGCGCCGTGGACGCGGATGATGTCGTGGCTGTCGGCGTGGTGCAGGCCGGTGGTGGCCTCGCTCATGGTGTCTCCGTCCGGTGTTGCGGGTGTCAGTCGAGCCAGTTGCCGTCGCGCATCAGCGTGCGGCCGGACAGTTCGTCGGCTTCGCGCCAGGCCTGGATGCGGCGTGGCGTGATGCGGTACCAGCGGTACGGCGTGGTCAGGGTACGGGGGTCGAAGCCGGTTCGGGTGGCGAAGCGGTCCCCGCGGTCGGTGGGCAGGGCGTCGATGGCGATGCTTTCCACGTCGCCGTCGATCATGGTGACGTCGCGGGTGGGGCCGAGGCCGACGCGGGCGCGGCCGGCGGCGAGGTTGCGGCCGGTGGGGCTGTCGGCCGGGGTGGCGACGAGCAGCGTGTGGCCGTCCCAGTCGAAGGACAGGGGCACGAGGTACGGGGTGCCGTCGGGGCCGGCGGTGGCGACCCAGCAGTCGACGTCGTGGTCGAGCCGGTGGGTGGTGTCGTGGCGGCGGCGGGCGCGGGTGCGGGGCGCGTCGGTCATGGGTGCGGTCAGCGCCGCTCGTTGATGCGGATGAGGTTGCCGGTGGGGTCGCGGAAGGCGCAGTCGCGTACGCCGTAGGGCTGTTCGGTGGGTTCCTGGACGACGTCGGCGCCGCTGGCCTGGAGGCGGTCGAACAGGCCGTCGAGGTCGTCGGTGGCGAGGGTGAGCGCCCCGTAGCTGCCCTTGGCGATGAGTTCGAGGACGGTGCGGCGTTCGTCGTCGGTGATGCCGGGGTCGGCGGCCGGCGGGTGCAGGACGATGCCGGTCTCCGGCTGGTTCGGCGGGCCGACGGTCAGCCAGCGCATGTCCTGGTAGCCGACGTCGTTGCGCAGTTCGAAGCCGAGGGTGTCGCGGTAGAAGGCGAGGGCGGCGTCGGCGTCGGTGTGGGGCAGGAACGCGTAGTGAATGGTGATCGTCATGGTGGTCACGCTAGTGGTGGCCGGCCGGTGCGGGCTTCTCGATTCCTGATCGGTCGGGTCGCCTGTTTGGTCAGGCACGGGGGTGGTTCGGCGGTGTCGGGTGCGTGGCGGGCGCGGTAGGCGCTGGGTGGTTCGCCGACGAGTTCGGTGAACCGGGTGCTGAAGGTGCCCAGGGACTGGCAGCCGACGGCGAAGCAGACATCGGTGACGCTGAGGTCGCCGCGGCGCAGCAGGGCCATGGCCCGTTCGATGCGGCGGGTCATGAGGTACGCGTACGGGGACTCGCCGTAGGTCTGGCGGAACTGGCGGCTGAGGTGGCCGGCGGACATGTGCTCGCCGCGGGCGAGGGCTTCCACGTCGAGGGGCTTGGCGTACTCGCGGTCGATGCGGTCGCGGACGCGGCGCAGCCGGGTCAGGTCGCGCAGTCGCTGGGCGAAGGCGGGGTCGTCGGTGGCCGGGTGCGGTGGCACGTCCGCATCCTGCCTGGTGGGCGGTGGGGGCGTCCACCTGTTCGAGCGGCGAGTCGCCGCCCGGGTGCACCAGCGCGGCGGGTGCACCCGGGCGGCGGTCAGCGCAGCCGGCGGGCGGTGAAGCGGGTGGGCGGGTCGGCGATGGCGTCCTGGGTGGCGACGAGTTGCAGTTCGCGGGTGCCGGCTTCGAGGGTCGCCTCGAGTACCGCGTAGATCGAGTTGGTGGTGCGTTCCAGCGCGGTCCGCGGTGAGCCGGTGGTGGCGAGGTGGGCGAGGTAGAGGGCGGCGGTGACGTCGCCGCCGCCGTTGGGGGCGATCGGCAGCAGCGGGGTGGTGACGGCCCAGGCGCCGTCGTCGGAGACGGCGACGACCTCCAGGTGGCCGGCGGGCAGGTCGCCGTGCAGGACGCTGGTGACCAGGACGTGCCGGGGGCCGGTGGCGCGGACGGCGTCGACGGCGGCGAGCAGGTCGTCGAGGGTGTCGGTGGTGCGGCCGGCGAGGAATTCCAGCTCGAACTGGTTGGGGGTGACGATGTCGGCGCGGGGCACGACGGTGTCGCGCAGGTATTCGGGGATGCCGGGGCGGACGAACATGCCGCGGCCGACGTCGCCCATGACCGGGTCGCAGCAGTAGACGGCGGCCGGGTTGGCGGCCTTGACGCGGGCGACGGCGTCGAGGATGACCGCGCCGACGGCGGGGTCGCCCTGGTAGCCGGAGAGGACGGCGTCGGCGGTGCCGAGCACGCCGCGGTCCTCGATCCCGGCGATGACGTCGGCGACGTCGGTGGGGGCGAGCAGCGGGCCGCGCCAGGCGCCGTAGCCGGTGTGGTTGGAGAAGTGCACGGTCAGGACCGGCCAGACCTCGTGTCGGAGGCGTTGCAGTGGGAACACGGCGGCGGAGTTGCCGACGTGGCCGTAGGCGACCGACGACTGGATGGACAGGATCTTCACCTGCTCATGGTCGCATCCCGGGCGGGGTGTGACCGGTGGTGGTGGCGTGATGACGGGTGGCTGCGGCGGTGACCGTTCGGCTCAGCGTTTCGACCGTCGGGCGCGGGGCGGGTTTGGGCGCAGCGTGCGGTGGGGGCATGAACCGCCCGTGTTCTCGCCATCTGGACGGAGGAAGCAAGGATGCTTTCCGCACTCGATCGTCGGCACACCGTCGCGCCGCCGGGGTACAGCCGCTGGCTGATCCCTCCGGCGGCGCTGGCGATCCATCTGTGCATCGGGCAGGTGTACGCCACGAGCGTGTACAAGAACTCCCTGATCGCGCATTTCGACACGGGGCAGACGGCGATCGGGGTGATCTTCAGCATCGCGATCGTGATGCTGGGGTTGTCGGCCGCGGTGGCCGGTACGTGGGTGGAGGCGAACGGGCCGCGTAAGGCGATGTTCGTCTCGGCGTGTTTCTGGGCGGCGGGGTTCCTGGTCGGGGCGCTGGGCATCGCGACCGGGCAGCTGTGGCTGTTGTATCTGGGGTACGGGGTGCTGGGCGGCATCGGTCTGGGCATCGGGTACATCTCCCCCGTCTCCACGCTGATCAAGTGGTTCCCGGACCGGCCGGGTCTGGCGACCGGGCTGGCGATCATGGGGTTCGGGGGTGGCGCGATGGTGGCCTCTCCCCTGTCCCGGCAGCTGCTGTCGTTCTACGACCCGGGCTACGACCCGGCGAACAGCGGTTCCACGGCGTCGGGGTCGGCGCTGGTGTGGTTGTTCGTGACGCTCGGCGTCGGCTACTTCGTGATCATGATGTTCGGGGTGTTCAACGTGCGGGTGCCGGCGCCGGACTGGCGGCCGGCCGGGTTCGACCCGGCGCGGGTGGCGGAGAAGCCGCTGGTGACCACCGCCGACGTGTCGGCGGCCAACGCGGTGAGGACGCGGTCGTTCTGGCTGCTGTGGGTGGTGCTGTTCTGCAACGTGACGGCCGGTATCGGCATCCTGGAGCAGGCCAGCCCGATGATCCAGGACTTCTTCCGTGACAACGGGACCTCAGCGGTGTCGGTGGCGGCGGCCGGCGGGTTCGTGGGGCTGCTGTCGCTGTTCAACATGGCGGGACGGTTCGTGTGGTCGTCCACGTCGGATGTGATCGGCCGTAAGCCGATCTACGTGGTGTACCTGGGTGTGGGCATGGTGCTGTACCTGGTGCTGGCGCTGGTGGGGCAGACCTCGACGGCGTTGTTCGTGCTGCTGGCGTCCGTGATCCTGTCGTTCTACGGTGGCGGGTTCGCGACCATTCCGGCGTACCTGCGGGACCTGTTCGGCACGTTCGAGGTGGGCGCGATCCACGGCCGGCTGCTGACCGCGTGGTCGGCGGCGGGGGTGGCCGGGCCGCTGATCGTCAACGGGTTCCTCGACGCGCAGGGCGAGCCGGGCACGTTGACCGCGGCGGCGTACCGGCCGGCGCTGTTCACGATGGTCGGCGTGCTGGCGGTGGGGCTGGTGGCGAACCTGCTGGTGCGGCCGGTGCCGCAGCGTTACCACGAGCCCGCGTCCGGGCGGGGCGAGACGGAGCAGGGGCAGCCGGGGTCGACGGAGAGGAGCGGATCGTGAACGAGCACAGCGGAGGCGGCCAGCAGGTTCGCCTGGTGGTGTCGTGGCTGGTGGTGTCGGCGCTGCTGGGCTACGGCGTGGTGCAGACGCTGATCACGGCGGCGAAGTTGTTCACCCAGTAGGAGGACGCGACGCGGCGGCCCGGGGGCGGGAACCCCCGGGCCGCCGTCGTGTCAGAGGCCGCCGCCGACGCGCAGGACCGCGCCCGTGGTGTACGAGGCGTCCGGGCCGAGCAGGTGCGCGATCGCGCCGGCGACCTCCTCGGGTTCCCCGGCGCGGCCCATCGGGATCCGCCCGGCGGCGGTGTCGGGGCGGTCGGGCACGCCGGAGCGGGCGTGGATGGTGGTGCGGATGATGCCGGGGGCGACCGCGTTGACGCGGATGCCGTGCGGCGCGAGTTCCTTCGCGAGCCCGACGGTGAGGGTGTCGGTGGCCGCCTTGACGGCGGCGTAGTGGATGTACTCGCCGGGTGAGCCGAGCGTCGCGGCCACGGAGGAGACGTTGACGATGGCACCGCCGCGGGTCAGCCGCCGGGCCGCCTGCTGGGCGCACAGGACGTACCCGATGAGGTTGACGTCGACGACCTCGCGCAGGTCGTCGACGCGCAGGTCGGTGAGCGGGCCGATCGGGCTGGTGACGCCGGCGTTGTTGACCAGGCCGGTGAGCGGGCCGAGCCGGTCGGCGGCGTCGAAGATCCGGCGTACCTCGTCCGGGTCGGTGGTGTCGGCGGCGACGGTGACCGCCCGGCGGCCGGCGGCGCGCACGTCGGCGGCCACCGCCTCGGCGGCGGTGTGGTCGGCGCGGTAGCCGATGACCAGGTCGTGGCCCTCGGTGGCGAGCCGCCGGGCGGTGGCCGCGCCGATGCCGCGGCCTCCCCCGGTGACGATGGTGACGGAGGTCAATGTCCTTCTCCCCTGGCGTGCGGTGGGGGCGACGTTACCGTGGGCGGGACCATCCGGGGTGGAGAGGACTGTCACATGGGGCGCGCGTTGGTGCTGGGCGGTGGCGGGGTGACCGGGGTGGCCTGGGAGCTGGGCCTGCTGGCCGGGCTGGCCGGGCGCGGCCTGCGGCTGGACGAGGCGGACCTGGTGGTGGGCACGTCGGCCGGGTCGGTGGTCGGGGCGCAGGTGCGCTCGGGTACGCCGCCGGCGCAGTTGTACGAGGCGCAGCTGCGGCCGCCCCGCGACGAGGTGCCCGCCCGGCTCGGTACGGGGGTGCTGTTGCGCTGGGCGTGGGCCGGCGGTCGTGGCCGGGACGCGGCGCGGGCCCGGGCACGTATCGGCGCGATGGCGTTGTCGGCGCGTACCCCGTCGGAGCAGTCGCGGCGGGCGGTGATCGCGGCCCGGCTGCCGTCGCCGGACTGGCCGGCGGCGCGGCTGCTGGTCACCGCCGTGGACGCGGCCTCCGGCGAGTTCGTGGTGTTCGACGCGGACAGCGGGGTGCCGCTGGTGGACGCCGTCGGCGCGAGTTGCGCGGTGCCGGGTGTGTGGCCGCCGGTCACAGTCGGCGGCCGGCGCTACGTCGACGGCGGGGTCCGCTCGCCGGTCAACGCGGATCTGGCGGCCGGGTGTGATCGGGTGGTGGTGCTGGCGCCGACGCGCGCGGCGGTGGGGCCGATGCCTCGGCTGGCGGCGCAGGTGGCGGCGTTGCGGGAGGCGGGGGCGCGGGTGGCCGTGGTGTCGCCGGACCGGGCGGCGCGGACGGCGATCGGCCGCAACGTGCTGGACCCGGCGCGGCGGGCGGCGTCGGCGCGGGCCGGGTTCGCGCAGGCCGACGCGGTGGCCGACGAGATCGCGGCGGTCTGGCGCTGAGCCCCGGGCGCCGCTCAGGTGTCGCCGGTGAGGCGCGCAAGGCGCCGGTTGAGGTAGCGCTGTTCGGGCAGGCTGCCGGTGAGCCGGGTGGCCAGCCGGTAGTGCTCGGCGGCGGCCTGCGGGTCGCCGTGGAGTTCCAGCAGGTGGGCGCGCACGGCGTGCAGCCGGTGGTGGCCGCGCATCGCCGGGTCGGCCAGCAGCGGGTCGAGCAGTGCCAGCCCGACGGCGGGGCCGTGCGCCATGGCCACCGCGACGGCCTGGTTGAGCGTGACGAACGGGCTGGGGGCGACCCGGCTCAGCATGTCGTAGAGGACGCTGATCTGGAGCCAGTCGGTGTCCGGGAAGGCCCGCGCCTCGGCGTGGACGGCGGCGATGGCCGCCTGGAGCTGGTAGCGGCCCACCGGGCCGTGGGGCAGGGCCCGGCCGAGCAGCGTGACGCCCTCCTCGACGAGGTCGCGTCGCCAGCGGGAGCGGTCCTGGTCGGCCAGCGGCACGAGGTCACCGGCGGCGTCGGTGCGGGCGGGCGACCGGGCGTGGGTGAGCAGCATCAGCGCCAGCGCGCCGGTGACCTCGTGGTGGCCGGGCAGCGCGGCGTGGACCTGCCGGGTGAGCCGGATCGCCTCCTCGGCGAGCTCGACGTCGACGAGCTGGTCACCGGAGGTTCGGGTGTAGCCCTCGCTGAACACCAGGTGGCACACGTCGAGCACGGCGGCCACCCGGTCGGGCAGCGCGTCCGGTGGCGGCATGGTGAACCGGGCGCCGGCCTCGCGCAGGGTCGCGCGGGCCCGGCTCAGCCGCTGGGTCATGGTCCGGGCCGGCACCAGGTAGGCGGCGGCGATCTGCTCCACCCGCAGTCCCGCCACCGCGCGCAGGGTCAGCGCGACCTGTGAGGGGCGGCTCAGCGCCGGGTGGCAGCACAGGAACAGCAGCCGCAGCGTGTCGTCGGCGCCGGTCACGGGCGTGTCGTCGACGGGCGGCACGCGGCCCGCGCCGGGTTGCCGGGCCGCGTCGAGCCGCTCGCGGCGGGTACGGGCCTCCTCGGCACGCATCCGGTCGATCAGCCGCCGCGCGGCGACCCGGATGAGCCAGGCGCGGGGTTCGTCGGGGACGCCGGTGAGCGGCCACCGGGCGGCGGCTGCCTCCGCCGCGTCCTGGAGGGCGTCCTCGCAGGCGTCGGGGTGCCCGTAGCGGCGCAGCAGCGCGGCGCGGACGTGCGGCGCCTCCCGGCGCCACACGTCCGCGAGGGGCGTGGCGTTACTGATCGGACCCGCCCGGCCACATCGAGGGCCGCAGCTCGACTGTCTCCCCGGGGCCGGCGAACTTCGCGGCGACGGCCTCGGCGCGGGCCTGGTCCTCGACGTCGATGAGGAAGAAGCCGGCGAGGTGTTCCTTGGCCTCGGAGCACGGGCCGTCGGTCGCCAGCGGCGCGCCGTCGCTCCACCGGTAGAGCCGGGCGGTGCGCGGGTCGGCGAGCGCCTCGCCGACGACCAGCTCACCGTTGGCGTGCAGCTCGGTCATCACCTGCTCGAAGTCGGCGTTGAGCCGTTCGCGTACCTCGGCGGGCAGCTCCTGGTGGGCGGCGAGGTACTCCGAGGTGGGGTGCCCCCACGGCTCCGGGTTGGAGTGAATCATGATCACGTACTTCACTGTCGGTCCTTCGCGTCGTGCGGCGGTGCCTCCCCGCCGCTCGCCGGGTACGACGGAGCGGGATCGCCGATGTCTACATATCCTCGCGTCATGAGTGACGCGGTGGGTGTCGGTGACCTGGTCGAGGATTTCACGCTGCCGGACGAGACGGGCACGCCACGGCGCCTGTCGGAGTTCCTGGCCGCCGGCCCGGTGGTGCTGTTCTTCTACCCGGCGGCGATGACGCGGGGCTGCACGGCGGAGAGTTGCCACTTCCGGGACCTGGCGGCGGAGTTCGCGGCGGTCGGCGCGTCTCGGGTGGGAATCAGCCGGGATCCGGTGCGGCGGCAGGCGGAGTTCTCCCGCCGGCACGGGCTCGGCTATCCGTTGCTGTCCGACGCCGACGGCGAGGTGGCGCGGGCGTTCGGGGTGCGGCGGCGGCTGCCGCTGGGCGCGCTGAGCACCCGGCGGATGACGTTCGTGATCGGCACCGACCGGCGGGTGCTCGCCGTGGTGCACAGCGAGCTGAGCATGAACGAGCACGCCGACGCGGCGCTGCGGGCCCTCGGGGGCTGATCATCGTGGTGTCGCAGCCGGCTGGTATCAAGGCTGCGTCAAACAGGTGTACGGAAGAGGGCGGCGTGATGGCGGGTCAGGGTTTGTCCACTGACGAGATTCAGGGAATCCGGGAGGCCCTTGCGGCGGGCCGCAAGCCCCGGGTGGTGTTCACCGAGGCGGCCGGGCAGATGGCCGGGCAGCTCGGGCAGGTGGTGGAGCTGACCGACCCGGCGGCGTCGGAGGAGTTCGTGGTGGTGCGGTTCGGCCGCGACGAACTGCCCTTCTCCGCCGCCGACGTGGCGATCGCCCCGAAGGGCGCCGGGCGGCGTCCGGCCGCCGAGGCGAAGCCGGAAACGGAGCAGCCGCCGGCCGCGCCGGAGCCCGCCTTCGTGCTGGACACGCCGCGGGTGCCCGCGCCACGGCGGGAGGAGCCGAAGACCGAGCAGCCGCCGGCGGAGCCGAAGCCGGCGAAGCGGGCCGTGAAGGCCGCCAAGCCGAAGACCCCGCCGGGGCTGACCGTGACGCTGGCCTACGCCGAGGGCGAGTGGACGGTGGCCGCGCAGCAGGGCACGAAGGCGCTGGCCCGGCCGTACGTGGTGAAGCCGGCCGAGGCGCTGCGGATGGTGGCGCTGGTCGACGTGCCCGGGGTGCAGGAGGCGGTGGAGCAGATCCTGGCCGCCGAGCGGGCCGAGGCCGAGCAGCAGGCGGAGAAGCTGCGCGCCGAGCTGGCCGAGATCGAGGCGCGGCTGGCGGAGCTGCGCGAGGCGCGCTGACCCCGTGACGCCCCGCGGGGCCGGTGCGACCCCCTCGCACCGGCCCCGCGTCCCCTGCGCCCACAGGTCGATCAGTGTTGCGGAATGTTCTGTACCCCGATCCGGCGGCGGAACACCCAGTACGTCCAACCCTGGTACGCCAGCACGATCGGCGTGAACACCACGGCCACCCAGGTCATGATCTTCAAGGTGTACGGGGTGGACGCGGCGTTGGTGGCGGTGAGCGTGCCGGCCGCGTCGAGGGTGGACGGCATCACGTTCGGGAACAGCGCGGCGAACAGCGTCGCCACGGCCAGCGCGATGGCCACCGCCGTACCGGTGAACGCCCAGCCTTCCCGGCGTACCCTGGCCGCGGCCAGACCGCCGAGCAGCGCGAGGGCGGCGCCGACGGCGAGCACGACGGCGGCGGCGCTGGAACGGATGGTCAGCGTCCAGCTCAGGAACGCCACGGCGGCCACGGCGGTGCCGACGCCGAGCTTCACCGCGAGGGCGCCGGCGCGCTCCCGGATGTCACCGGTGGTCTTCAGCGCCAGGAACACCGCGCCGTGGGTGAGGAACAGCCCCAGCGTGGTCAGGCCGCCGAGCAGCGCGTACGGGTTGAGCAGGTCGAACAGGCCGCCGACGTACTCGTGGTCGGCGTCCAGCGGCACGCCGCGGAAGATGTTGGCGAACGCCACCCCCCACAGCACGGCCGGGATCGCCGAGCCCCAGAAGATGGCCTGGTCCCAGCGGCGCTTCCAGGACGCCTCGGGCCGCTTGTGGCGGTACTCGAAGGCGACGCCGCGGGCGATCAGGGCCAGCAGGATGAGCAGCAGCGGCAGGTAGAAGCCGGAGAACAGGGTGGCGTACCACTCGGGGAAGGCGGCGAACATGGCGCCGCCGGCGGTGATCAGCCACACCTCGTTGCCGTCCCACACCGGGCCGATGGTGTTGATCAGGACGCGGCGCTGCCGGTCGTCGCGGCCGAGCACCGGCAGCAGCATCCCGACGCCGAAGTCGAAGCCTTCGAGGATGAAGTAGCCGGTGAAGAGCACGGCCACGAGGAGAAACCAGACGGTCGTCAGTTCCACGGTTGGGCTCCGGGGTGTCAGTAGGCGAACGCCAGCGGGCGCTCGGCGTCGTCGGTGTCGTCGTCGTCGGTCTGCGGGGTGACGTCCGGTACGCCGGCGCGGGCGTAGCGGACCAGCAGTTTGAACTCGACCACCGCGAGGGCGGCGTAGATGAGGGTGAACGCGGTGAAGGAGGTGAGCACCTCGGTCAGGGAGACGCTGCGGGACACGCCGTCACGGGTGAGCATCTCGCCGAAGACGATCCACGGCTGGCGGCCCATCTCGGTGAAGATCCAGCCGAAGGAGTTGGCCAGCAACGGCAGCACGGGCATGACCAGGCCGGCGCGCAGCAGCCACTTGCTGGTGGGGGTGCGGCCCTTGCGCTGGCTCCACAGCACCAGCAGCGCGATCGCGGCGGCGGCCAGCCCGAAGGCGATCATGAACCGGAAGCTCCAGTAGGTGACCGGGATGATCGGGGCGTAGTTGCCGGGGCCGTACTGGCTGGCGTACTGGGCCTGGAGGTCGTTGATGCCCTGGACGGTGCCGTTGGGGTCGCCGGTGCCGAGGAACGACAGCAGGTACGGGATCTTGATGGCGAACAACTCCCGGCTGCCGTCGAGGCTGCCGACGGTGAGCACGGAGAACGAGGCGGGGCTCTCGGTGGTGTAGAGGCCCTCCGCGGCGGCCATCTTCATCGGCTGCACCTCGGTCATGATCTTGCCCTGGATGTCGCCGGTGAGGACGACCAGCGCCGAGGAGAACAGCACGACCCAGGAGCCGAGCTTGGTGGCGAAGCGGTACGCGCCGGCGTCGGCGCTGTCGCGGTTGCGCATCACGTGCCACAGGCCGACGGTGACCATCAGCGACCCGGCGACCAGGAACGCGCCGGCCAGGGTGTGCGGGAAGGTGACCAGGGCGACCTTGTTGGTGAGCACGGCGACGAAGTCGGTCAGCTCGGCGCGGCCGCTGTCCGGGTTGATCCGGAAGCCGACCGGGTTCTGCATGAACGAGTTCGCGGCGAGGATGAAGTACGCCGACAGGTTGGTGCCGATCGCGGCGGCCCAGATCGCGGCCAGGTGCAGGCGCTTGGGCAGCCGGTCCCAGCCGAAGATCCACAGGCCGATGAATGTGGATTCGAGGAAGAAGGCGACCAGGGCCTCGATGGCCAGCGGCGCGCCGAAGATGTCGCCGACGAAGCGGGAGTAGTCGCTCCAGTTCATGCCGAACTGGAACTCCTGCACGATGCCGGTGACCACACCCATCGCGAAGTTGATCAGGAAGAGCTTGCCGTAGAACTTGGTGAGTTTGAGGTACCGCTCGTTGCCGGTGCGGTGCCACATGGTCTGGAGGATGGCCACCAGCACGGAAAGGCCGATGGTCAACGGCACGAACAAGAAGTGGTAGACGGTGGTGACACCGAACTGCCAGCGGGCGACGTCCAACGCGTCCACCTGAAACCCCCAGCTACGCATACTACGAGACGTAGTAGATACTACTCGTCGTCGTAGCGAAAGCAGCAGGGCCGCAGGGCCCCATGCGGCCCGGGACCAATGACCCTGATCACCCTTGCCGGAGGACCTGCGGTCCCGGGATCACCCTTGCCGGAGGACCTGCGGTCCCGGGATCACCCGTGCCGGAGGACCTGCGGTCCCGGGATCACCCGTGCCGGGCGCCGGGGTCGCCCCGGCGCGTGCGACCATCCAGCACTGATGAACAGCACCCCCTGGCGTGCGCCGCTGCTGTGGCGGGGCGCGCAGACGCTCGCCCGCGCCGTCGTCGGGCTGGTCGGCCGGCTGGAGGTCACCGGCGACGTGCCCGACGCGCTGCGCCACGGCCCGCTGGTCCTGGCCGCCAACCACATCAGCCCGTTCGACCCGGTCGTGCTCGCCGCCGCCTGCCGGGTCCGGCGCGTCGCGCCCCGGATCATGGCAACCGGCGGACTGTTCCGCGCCCCGGTGATCGGCGCGCTGATGCGCCGCGCCGGGCACATCCGCGTCGACCGGGGCACCGCGGCGGTGCACCGCTCACTGGAGGTCGCCGCCCAGGCGGTGGCCGGCGGGTCGGTGGTGCTGGTCTACCCGGAGGGACGCATCGGGCTCGACCCGGGCATGTGGCCCGAGCGGGGCAAGACCGGCGCCGCCCGGCTCGCGTTCGCCAGCGGCGCCGCCGTCGTACCGGTGGCCCAGTGGGGCTCGCACGAGGTGCTGCCCTACCGGGCGCCCAAGGGGCTGCTGGGCGCGGTGGCACGGTCCGTCGCCCGCCGGCCCGCCATCCGGGTGCACTTCGGCGCCCCGGTGCCGCTGGACGACCTGCGGCCGGGCTCCCCCGGAGCGGCCCGGCAGGCCACCGACCGGATCATCGACGCGATCACCGAGGATCTCGTGGCGTTGCGCCCCGACGAGCCCGATCGGCCCCGGCACGTCGACCCCGGCCGCCCGGTGGACGACAGCCGCGCGCACCGCCGCCGTACCGGCTGACGCATCCCGGGCGCGGTGGCGGGTATCAAGCCGCGCATCCCGTACGCGGAGAGGATCCGGCCATGACCGCTGTTCGAGCACTCGTTCTCAACTGCACCCTGAAGCGTTCCCCGGCGACGTCCAGTTCACAGGTGCTCGGTCAGGAGGTGCTCGACGCGCTGGCCGATCAGGGCGTCGACGGCGAGATCGTCCGGGTGGTCGACCACGACGTGCGCTTCGGGGTCTCCGTCGACGAGGGCGACGGAGACGGCTGGCCCGCCATCCGCGCCAAGCTGCTCGCCGCCCAGATCCTGATCATCGCCACGCCGATCTGGCTCGGCCAGCCCTCGTCGGTGACCAAGATGGTCCTCGAACGGTTGGACGCCGAGCTGTCCGAGACCGACGACCAGGGCCGCCTGCGCACCTACGGCAAGGTCGCCGGGGTGGCCGTGGTCGGCAACGAGGACGGCGCGCACCACACCATCGCCGAGGTACAGCAGGCGCTCAACGAGGTGGGATTCACCTGCGCGGCTGCCGGAGCCACCTACTGGGTCGGGGAGGCGCTGCACAAGACCGACTACGTCGACGCCCGCCCCAAACCCGACACGACCGGCCGCACCACCGCCGCGCTGGCGCTCAACAGCGCCCACCTGGCCCGGCTGCTCGCGGAGCGGCCCTACCCGCCGCCCGGAACCCGTGGCGCGGCCGTCGGCCCCAGCACCCAGCCCGGCTGACCCGGCCCCGACCGCGCCGGCTGCCTGGCGCGCCGCCGTCGATCTTGCAGTTGGTGCCCGGGCAAACCCGGCCAACCGCCCCCGACGAGGGCCGCAAGCGCAAGATCAGCGAGGCGGGGCGAGCGCGGGGCGAGCGCGGGGGTCAGGGGGTGGCGCGCAGCCGTTCGTCCAGGGCGGCCAGGTCCTGGACGAACCACACCTGGTCGTGCCGGTTCGACTCGGCCACCAGCGCCCGCAGCGCGCCGCTGCGCTCCAGATGCGCGGAGATGTCGCCGACGATCGCCAGGCGCAGCCGGTAGTTGACGAACTTCTGCATCACCTCACCGGCGAAGCGGGTGCCGAGCGTGAAGAAATCGGGGTCGAGCCGCGCCGCCGGCACCGCCACCACCGTCGCGCCGAGGAACGCCGCGCCGATCAGGTCCAGCGCGTCGCGCTCGGTGGCGATCGGCGGGCCGTCCGGGTCGCAGACCAGCACCGGCACGCCGGCGCGCTCCTGCATCAGGTCAGCCACGGCCGCGCTCCCCGCCGCCGAGCAGGCCGTTGCCGCCGTCGAGCACGCCGTCGAGCAGGCGCAGCAGGTCGGCGGTGGCGGTGAGATCGCCCAGGATCATGATGGTCATGCGGTGCCGCTCCTCGTCGTGGACCGTCTGCACGCGCAGCGGACGGTCCGGGTCGTGATGGGTGTTCACGCCGGCCAGCACCAGCGTGCCGAGCCGGTCGGCGGCGGCCCGGTCGACGCCGTCGAGGCGTACGACGCTCGACACCTCGGCCCCCGGCGCCGAGGGCGACGCGGGCCGGCCGGTCAGCGCGTCCAGGTCCGCGCGGGCGATCCGGTACTGCTTGCCGATGCGTGTGGCCCGCAGCCGGCCGGAGCGGATGTAGCCGCGCACGGTGCGCACGTGCAGGCCGAGCAGGTCCGCGACCTGCTCCACCGAGTACATGTCGTTACTCATCGCACCCTATCCTAGCGCTGTCGAGGAACGATAGGTAATTTCACCGCCCGGCCATGTGCGCGCCACTCGCGCCCGGCATACTGCCCGCGTGCAGCCCCGTCACGGCTACCTCGACGCGCCCGCGCCGCTGGCGTTCGCCCACCGCGGCGGCGCGGCCGACGGGGACGAGAACACCGCCGCGGCGTTCGCCCGTGCCGTCGCCCTGGGCTACCGGTACGTGGAGACCGACGTGCACGCCACCGCCGACGGCGTACCGGTGGTCTTCCACGACCCGACGCTGCGCCGGGTCACCGGCGAACCGGGCCGCATCGCGGACCTGCGGTGGGCCGACCTGTCCTCGGTACGTGTCGGTGGCGCCGCGCTGGTTCCCCGCCTGGACGAGGTGCTCGGCGCCTGGCCGCAGGTGCGGTTCAACATCGACGTGAAGTCCGACGGCGGCGTGGAACCCACAGTCGCCACGGTCACCCGGGCCGGCGCGGGCGGGCGGGTGCTGCTCGCCTCGTTCAGCGACGCCCGGCTGGCCCGGCTGCGGGCGCTGGCCGGGCCGAAGGCCGCCACCAGCCTCGGCATGCGCGGCGTGGCCCGGCTGCGGCTGGCCTCGCTGCACGGACGGCCCCTGCGGCTGCCCCCGTCCGTGGTGGCCGCGCAGGTGCCGGTCTCCTTCGGCCGGGTGCCGGTGGTCGACCGGCGGTTCCTCGCGTACTGCCACCGGATCGGGTTGCAGGTGCACGTCTGGACGATCGACGAACCCGCCCAGATGCACCACTTACTCGATCTTGGTGTGGATGGCATCATGACCGATCACGTCAGCGTGCTCCGTGACGTCTATCGCAGTCGCGGCCACTGGGCCGCCTGAGCCCCCGAGGACGACCCCCGATGGCCGATACGGTCACCCCCGCCGTCGCCGACCCCGCCGGACCGGGCAGCACCCGCCGCGAGCGCACCGGCTGGTACTTCTACGACTGGGCCAACTCCGCGTTCCAGACCACGGTCATCACGGTCTTCCTCGGGCCGTTCCTGACCACTGTCACCGAACTCGCCGCCGGCTGCGAACTGGGCGCGGACAGCTGCGACGGCGCGGTGTACCCGCTGGGCATCAAGGTCGCCGCCGGCTCGTTCTACCCGTACCTGATCTCGCTGTCGGTCTTCCTCACCGTGTTCGTGCTGCCGGTCATCGGTGCGATCGCCGACCGGTCGGCGCACAAGAAGCGGCTGCTCGCCGCCGCCGCGTTCACCGGCGCCGGCGCGACCATCGCGTTCGCGTTCGTCACCGGCGAGCGCTACCTGCTCGGCGGCGCGCTGTTCCTGATCGCGAACATCTCCTTCGGCGCCGCCGTGGTCGTCTACAACTCGTTCCTGCCGCAGCTCGGCGGCCCGGACGAGCGCGACGGCATCTCCAGCCGCGGCTGGGCCATCGGTTACCTCGGCGGCGGCCTGCTGCTCGCGCTGAACCTGGTCGCGGTCACCATGCTCAGCGAGGAGGGCAACGCCCAGCGCACGCTGGACCTGGCCCGCTGGTCGATCGTGTCGGCCGGCGTGTGGTGGGCCGCGTTCACCCTGGTCCCGCTGCGCTGGCTGCGCGAACACCCGACCGCCGCCGCCCTGCAGGCGGGCGGCAACGTGCTCACCGACGGGTTCCGGCAGCTCGGGCGCACCCTGCGGGAACTCAAGACGTACCCGCTGACGCTGTTCTTCCTGCTCGCGTTCCTGGTCTTCAACGACGGCATCCAGACCGTCATCACCCTGGCCAGCCAGTACGGCACCGAGGAACTGCGGCTGGACCAGAGCACGCTGATCGTGACCATCCTGCTGGTGCAGTTCCTCGCCTTCGGCGGCGCGCTCGCCCTCGGCGCGCTCGCCAAGCGCATCGGCGCCTGGAAGACAGTGCTGCTGTCACTGGTGCTCTGGACCGGTGTGATCATCGCGGCGTTCCGGCTGCCGGCCGAGGCGCCCGTGCCGTTCATGATCCTCGGCGGCTGCATCGGCCTGGTGCTCGGCGGCAGCCAGGCCCTGAGCCGGTCGCTGTTCAGCCAGCTCATCCCGGCCGGCAAGGAGGGCGAGTACTACGGCTTCTACGAGATCAGCGACAAGGGCACCAGCTGGCTCGGCCCGCTGGCGTTCGGCCTGGTCTTCCAGTTGACCTCGTCGTACCGGGTGGGCCTGGTATCGCTGCTGATCTTCTTCGTGGTCGGCTTCGCGCTGCTGGCGGCCGTGCCGATGCGCCGGGCCATCATCGCCGCCGGCAACACCCCGCCCCGGGTGCTCTGACGCCCGCGCCCCGGCCTGTGGATCATCGCGGGCCGGATCAGGCGGCGTCGATGGGCTAGGCTGCCCCGACGTGACCGACGACGCCGCCCCGACCTGCCTGGCCCGCCCCCTGCCGGGGCCCGGCGACGACCGAGCCTCCGGCTGCGCCGCCGCCCGCGGCGTCGACGGCCGGCCGCTGCACGCCGCCGCGCTGAAGTTCTTCTGGGGGCCGATGGACTGCGGCAAGTCCACCATGGCGTTGCAGATGAACCACAACCACGCCCGGCAGGGCCGCCGCGGGCTGGTCACCACCCGCATCGACCGCTCGCTGGGCCCGCAGGTCACCACCCGCATCGGCCTGGCCCACGAGGCCGTCGAGGTCACCGACGACCTCGACCTGCGCGTCCTGGTCCGCGACGCGTGGGCCGAGGGGGTACGCGTGGACTACCTGATCTGCGACGAGGCCTCGTTCTACAACCTCGAACACATCGAGCAGATGGCCGAGCTGGTCGACCGGTTCGACGTCGACGTCTACGCGTTCGGCCTGGCCACCGACTTCCGCTCCTGCCTGTTCCCGGCCGCGCAGCGGCTGTTCGAGCTGGCCGACGAGGTGGCCCGCATCCAGGTCGAGGTGCTGTGCTGGTGCGGCCGGGAAGGGCTGCTCAACGCCCGCGTGGTGGACGGCCGGGTGGTCCGCGAGGGCGCGCAGGTCGTCATCGGCGACACGGTGGACACCGCCGACGTGCGCTATCAGGTGCTGTGCCGGCGCCACTACCGCTCGGGGGACCTCGGCCCGCGTGCCTGACGGGCGCGCGCCTGATACAAACGGCGCGTGCGGACCGACAGCGACACCGCGACACCGCCGCAGGCCACCGCCCCGCGACCCGCCCGCCTGCTCCCGCAGGGCGTCGGCGTGGTCGCCGACGCGGCGGCCGTGGCGGCGCTGCTCGCCGGCGGCGGCCGGCCCATCGTCCTGGCGGCCAGCGCGGGCGCCGTCCTGACCGGCGGCTACCTTCTGCTCCGCCGCCTCGGGCAGCCGGTCGACCGGACCGCGCTGGTCGGCCTGGCCGTCGCGGTCGCTGGCGCCGCGATCTTCGGGTACGCCCTGCGACCCGCGCCGGCCCAGGCGCCGCCCGCCGGGGCGCCATCCGCCGGCGCGGCGGCCCCTGCCACCGGAACCCCGGTCGCGACCACCACCGCTACCCCTGCGGGCACCGGCGACGCCGCGTCATCGCCCGCCGCCGCCGGGACCTGGCTGTTCGACCTGCCGGCCGTCGACGGCGGGGACGGCTGGGAGCAGCGCGCGGAGACGGTCGGCGGGAAACGGTACGACCACAACATCGTCGCGTCGACCTGCTCCGCGACCTACGACGAGTCGGAGTCGTTCAACCTCGGCAAGCGCTTCGCCGCGTTCCGGACCACGGCCGGCGTACCCGACGACGTCTCGGACTCGTTCCGTGCCCGATTCACCGTCCTGGTCGACGGTGAGGTGGTCTTCCGACGCGATCTGGGGCTGGGCGGCACCGCCGCGCTGGAGGTTCCGGTCACCGGCGCGCTGCGGCTGACCCTGAAGGTCGACAGCGTCGGGCTCAGCGTGTGCGACGACGCCGTCTGGATCGAGCCGCGCCTGCGGTGACGCCACGGCCACGGCCACAGTCAGAAGGGGTCTCCGCACACCCGCCACGACCCGTCCTCCGGCACGACCGGCAACTCACGTTCCTCACTGCCGCCGCCGTCACGGTTGAGCCGCACGATCACCGTCCCCGTGGGCTTGCCGGACCGGGTCGCCACCGACACGTCGACGATCTCGTAGCCGCTCACCTGCGGCGGGGTCCGCACCCAGCTCCCGAAGCCGGTACGGCTCCACCTGCCACGGGCCTCGGCGCACAGCCGCTCGTACGCCGCGTCGGTGTCACCGGCCGCGACGTCGCGGAAGAACCCGTCGGCGGTCTCCCGCACCGGCCCGTCGGCCTGGAGCACCACCTGCGCGTTCCACGCCGCCAGCCCGGCCACCCCGATCAGGCAGGTGCCCACGCCGAGACCGGCTATCAGCACGCCCGCGCGTAGCGGGCGGCGACGCCGGGCCGTGTGGTGCCACTCCCGCTGCCTGCCCATCACTGTCGACGGTAGGCAACCGGAGGGTGACGCGCAGCCGGTTGCGACGCGCGCTCGTACCGGACAGCAAATGGCGGGCATCGGCGGCAGACTGTCCGCATGACAGCTCACGCCGACATCGCCATGATCAGTATCGACAGCTCCGACCCGGCCGCGCACGCCGCCTTCTACGCCAAGGCGCTGGGGTGGGAGATAACCCACAGCGAGGCCGAGTACGCCATGATCGTCAAGGACGGCCCGGCGATCGGGTTCGGCCTGGTGCCCGGGTACACCCCGCCGGCCTGGCCGGACGAGAGCGGCGACAAGCGCTACCACCTGGACCTCTACGTCGACGACGTGGCGGTCGCGGAGAAGGAGCTGGTGGCGGCCGGTGCGACCCGCCCCGAGTTCCAGCCCGGCGGCGAGCGGTGGACCGTGCTGCTCGACCCGATCGGGCAGCCGTTCTGCCTCTGCCCCCGCCCGCAGGGCTGACCGGTCAGCGCAGCGGGCCGCGGAGCACCGCGGCCCGCATCGCGGCCGGATCAGCGGCCGGGACGTACTCCAGCCACCAGGTGGCGCCCGCCGCCGCCAGTTGCGCCAGGTAGGCCCGCTCGGCGCGCTCGTCGGGACGTCGCCGCCGGCCTCCGACGGCCACGTCGAACGGTTGCCCGTCTGCGCGGCGGGCCGGCAACGCGGCGACCAGACCGGCGACCTCTTCGGGCGTGAAGTCGGACCAGCCGTCGGTGTCGGTCAGCTTGTAGGGCACGATGCCGTCCGCCCTGGCGGCACGTCGTAGCACCGCCTTCGCCTGGGTGCTGCCGCCCACCCAGACCGGCACCCGGGGCGACTGCACGGGCGGGGGACGCAGCGCCACGCCCTCGGCCCGGTAGTGGACGCCGTGGTGCACGACCGGTTCGCCGCCGAGCAGTCCCACCAGCAGGTCGAGGCCCTCGTCGAGCATCGCGGCGCGGGTCCTGAGGTCGGTGGGCTCACCGAATGCGGCCAGGCCCCGGTCGGCGGGGTCGCCGACTCCGACCGCGACGCCGGCCCGGCCTCCGGAGAGGTGGTCGAGGGTGAGCACCTCCCGCGCCAGCTTGGCCGGTCGGCGCCGGGGCAGCGCGGTCACCGTGGTCCCCAGCCGCACCCGCTCGGTGCGTCCGGCGATCGCCGCCAGCACCAGCCACGGATCCCAGGTGGGTGGGTCGTCGCCGGCGTGGTGGACGAGGTAGTCCTCCAGGAACACCCCGTCCCAGTCGGCTCGCTCGGCCAGCTCACCGAGCGCCACGAGTTCGGCCACCGGTAGCGTGCCGCCGCCGCAGGCGATCTCCAGTCCGTGTCGCACGCCGGCACCCTACGACGGGGGTGCGACGGGTCAGCCGCGGCGGCGGGCCCGGGCCGCCCAGATCGCGTACGCCGGATCCCGGTCCAGGTTGTGCCGGTCCCGGTCGTAACGGCGGGTGGTACGCGGATCGGCGTGCCCCATCGCGTCCTGCACGTCCTCCAGCGGCACCCCCTCCGAGCGCGCGGTGGTGGCGAACGCGTGGCGCAGCGAGTGCGGCGACAACTTCGCCCACGCGGCGATCCCGGCCCGCTGCGCGAGGCGGCGTACCAGCCGGAACACGGCGTGCCGGTCCATCCGGCCACCGGTGGCGGTGACCAGCAGCGGACCGGTCAGCTCCGGCACCGTGACACCCTGCGCGGCGGCCCGCGCCGCCAGGTAGGCGTCGACCGCGTACGCGGTCCCCGGGGTGAGCGCGCGCCGGCGTACCTTGCCGCCCTTGCCGACGAAGCGGACGCTGCGGTGACCGCGCTCCGTGCCCAGGTCGGACACGTCCAGCGCGACCAGTTCCCCGACCCGCAGCCCCAGGTCGGCCAGCAGCGCGACGGCGGCCCGGTTGCGGGCGGCGGCCGGGCCGGTGTCGGCCTCGGCGGCGGCGATCAGAGCGTCGACCTCGTCGGGGGTCAGGCCGACCGTGGCGGAGTGGTCCCGGTCGACGCGCGGCCGGTCCGCCGCCGACACCGGGTTGGCGGGTACCGCGCCCAGCTTGACGAGGAAGTCGTACCAGCTCGACAGTGCGGACAGCCGCCGCGCGACGGTGGCCGGGGTGAGCGGGCGACCGGCCCGGCCGCGGGGTGTGGACTCCAGTTCGCGGCCGTAGGTGTTGACGTCGAGGAAGGTGGCCCGCAGCGGGTCGACCGCGTGCTCGGCGCACCAGGTCAGCCAGCCGGTGACGTCGCGGCGGTACGCGTCGCGGGTGTGCTCGGACAGCCGCCGGTTGCGCAGCCACGCCTCGGTGACGTCGGCCGGGCCGGCGGGCAGGGCGGCGGGGCGGGCGCGGGGCAGCACCTCGGGGTGAAGCATGTGAGAAAGGTTCTCAGCCGGCGGGGGGTTTGGCGACGAGGCGCGCTGATCCGCCGGTACGACGAAGCGGGGTCGGCCGGTGGCCCGGCCTCCCCCGCGCGTCGGCGTGCCGTGCTCAGGCGGTGGTGAGCTGGCGGTGACCGTTGCTCTCGGCGGGCGTGCTCACCGTGATCCGGCGCGGCTTGGCGCGCTCGGCGATCGGGATGCGCAGCGTCAGCACCCCGTTGTCGTAGCCGGCCTCCAGCCGGTCGGCGTCGAGCGTGTCGCCCAGGAACAGCTGCCGGGTGAACGTGCCCATCGGACGCTCGGCGGCGACCAGCTCGACGTTCTCGCCGGTGGGACGGCGGCGCTCGGCGCGGACGGTCAGCACGTTGCGCTCGACGGTGCAGTCGATGCTGTCCGGGTCCACGCCGGGCAGGTCGAACGCCGCGTAGAAGTGGTCACCGTCGCGGTACGCGTCGAGGTGCATCACGGCTGGCCGGGCGGTGGTGCCGAAGAACTGCTCGGCGATCCGGTCGATCTCGCGGAACGGGTCGGTACGCATCAACATGGCTCTTGCCTCCTCGGTTCTCCTGGCCCAAGGTCTCAAGTTGAGTCTGGGTGACTCAAGTTCCTGGTTCTGTTTTAGCGCGCCTCCGCCGAGTCGTCAACTCGGCCCGTGAGCGCCTTCTCGAACCAGTGCTGCGCGTACGGGCCATTGTTGAAGGCGGGAATCTCCCGGTAGCCGTGACGCGCGTACAGGGCGCGCGCCTCGACCAGGTCCGAGCGGGTGTCCAGCCGGATCCGCGTCGCCCCGCCGGCGGCCGCGTACGCCTCGATCGCCGCGATCAGCGCCGCCCCGCCCCCGGCGCCCCGGTGCTCCGGGCGCACGTACACCCGGGTCAGCTCGGCCCAGCCCGGCTGCCGTCTCAGCCCGGCGCAACCGGCGAGCCGCCCGTCACGGCGGGCCAGCACCAGCAGCCCGGACGGCGGGGCCAGGTCGTCGCTCGGGTCCTCGGCCAGCGCGGCGTCCACCTCACCGGGCCGCTCCGGACGGCCGTACCAGCGGCGCACCATCTCCGCCATGTACTCGCGCAACAACACCGTCGCGTCCGGCCCGTCCGGGCGCGCGACGTACGTGCTCCAGCCGCTCACGGCCCGGTCCGCCAGTAGACGCCCTGCTCGCGGGTCAGCAGCATGTCGTCGATCAGGTAGCGGCGCAGCGTCACGTGGTCGGCCTCGCCGCCCTCGCACCACCGGCGCAGCGCGTCGTCCACCTCGCGCTCCGGATAGCGCCGCCCGGGCTCGAAGGTGCGTTCGGTGATGTGCTCCAGCAGCACGCGGCGGCGCCCCCGCTGCGCGGGCAGCCGGGTCAGCGCGCCGTCGCGCAGGAACGTGCGCAGGATCGCCTCGCGCGGGTTCGCGGCCGGGACCGCCGGCGCCGCGGCACCGGCCCGGGCGAACTCGCGCAGCCGCTCCGCGTCGACCCGCAACCCGCCCTCGTCGTCGGCGAGCACCCCGGCGTCGGTGAGACGGCGGACGGCCACGGCGGCGTCGCGGGCGGGCAGGCCGGTGCGGGCCACCACGGCCGGCACGTCCCGGGCGCCGAGCACGATCGCGGCGAACACGGTCCGGCGGCGCTCGTCGGCGAGCGCCCCGGCGAGGGCATGAGCGGTCATGGCGGGCAGCCTGTCAGCACTGCACCGGATCCGGCGAGGCGTTTTCCGGCCGCGCTCACAGCCGCCGGTGCATGACGTGCAGCCCCACCCGTCCCAGGGCCGGGTGGGCGAACGACTCCGGCACGGTGCCGATCACGGTGAAGCCGAGCCGCCGGTACAGCTCCACCGCCGCCGTGTTGCTCTCCACCACGGCGTTGAACTGCATCGCGGCGAAACCCTGCCGCCGGGCCCAGTCCAGCGCCTCCTCGCACAGCGCCCGGCCCACACCCCGGCCGCGGGCGTCCGCCGCGACCATGAAACTCGCCGTCGCCACGTGCGATCCCGGCCCGGGCCGGTTCGGGCCCATCTTCGCGGTGCCGCGCACCGCGCCGTCGTGATCCACCGCGACCGAGGTACGCCCCGGCGGACGCTCCACCCACACCTCGCGCGCCGTCTCCGGCGGCCAGTCCGGGTCGTACGCGAACGTGTCGGCGGCGGCGATCACGTCGGCGAGGATCGGCCGGACCTGCTCCCAGTCGGCGTCGGTGTAGTCACGAATCAGCATCGGCGCGCACGCTAGCCGCCGCCCCGGCCGTCCGGCCACCGGTTTCCGTCCACCCGGCCGAGGGCGTCGGGGCATCGGCGAACCACCCGCCGGGGCCATCATGGGCAGGTGGCCGAATCAGTCGCCGACATCGATCGGAGCGAGGCCGCCGCGCCCGGTGGCCCGCCGCCTGCCGGCCCGCGTACCGCCGCGCCCCTGGCGGTCGGCGCGGTCCTCACCGCCGTGCTGCTGTCGCTCGCCGGCCGCTACGGCTACCACCGCGACGAGCTGTACTTCCTGCTGTGCGGGCGGCACCTCGACTGGGGCTACGTCGACCAGGGCCCGCTCGTGCCGGCGCTGGCGCGGCTGGCCGACACGATCGCGCCGGGCAACCTGGTGGTGCTGCGTACCCCGTCGGCGTTCATCGGCGGCGCGGCGGTGGTCCTGGTCGCCGCGATCGCCCGGCAGCTCGGCGCCGGGCGCGTCGCCCAGACGGCCGCGGCGGTGCTCGCCGCCGCCTCGGGCATCGTGCTGGCCGGCGGGCACCTGCTCAGCACCACGAGCGTCGACCTGCTGGTGTGGCTGGCCGCCGCGCTCTGCGTGGTACGGATGCTGCGCACCGGCGACACGCGGTGGGCGCTCGGCGCCGGGCTCGCCCTCGGCATCGGCCTGCTCAACAAACCGCTGCCCGCCCTGCTCGGCGTCGGCCTGGTCGCCGGTCTGCTGATCGCCGGGCCGCGCCGCCTGCTGCGCGACCGGTGGGTGCTCGCCGGGGCGGGCGTCGCCGTGCTGCTCGCCGTGCCGTACGCGGCGTGGCAGGCCACTCACGGCTTCCCGCAGTTCGACGTCGCCGCGTCGATCGCCGAGGGCGACAGCTCCTACAGCGGCCGGGTCGACGCGGTGGTGCTCCAGTTCCTGATCATCAGCCCGTTCGCGGTTCCGGTGTGGATCGCCGGGCTGGTCGCGCTGCTGCGTCGGCCGTCCTGGGCGGCGTACCGGTCGCTGGCCTGGGCGTGGCTGGTGGTGGTCGCGATCGTGGTGGTGGCCGGCGGCAAGGGCTACTACGACGCGCCGCTGCTGCTGGTGCTCACCGCCGCCGGGGTGGTGCCGGCCGTCGAGTGGGCGCGGCGCGGCGCGGCCCGGGCCCGGCAGGCGCTGCTGGTCGCCGCCGTCGTGCTGATGGCCGCGAGCAGCGGGGTGCTGCTGCTGCCCACGGTGCCGGCCGACCGGCTGCCCGGGTTCGTGGTCGCCGCCAACTACGACGCGGGCGAGACGATCGGCTGGCCCGAGTTCGCCGACTCGGTGGCCGCCGTGCACCGTGCACTGCCCCCGGCCGAGCGCGACCGGGCGGTGGTGCTGACCGGCAACTACGGCGAGGCCGGCGCGCTGGCACGCTACGGGCCGGCCCGGGGACTGCCCCGCGCGTACTCCGGGCACAACAGCATGGCCACGTTCGGCCGGCCGCCCGACGACGCCGACGTGGTGATCGTCGTCGGCTGGTCCCGCCCGGAGCCGCTGCGTGCCTGGTTCACCGAGGTCACCGAGGCGGGCCGGGTCGACCAACGGGTCGACGTCGACAACGACGAGAACGGCGAGCCGATCTTCGTCGCGCGGGGACTGCGGCGTCCGTGGTCACAGATCTGGGACACCGAGGTACGCCACGGCTCCTGAGATACTTGCCGCCATCCTCTGGGGAGTCAGCGGGCCGGTCTTCCTCCTCGACTACCTCGGCGCGGTCGCCGTGGCCGTCGTGATCGCCCTGGCGGTACGCGAACTGACCGGCCGCCGTACCCGGGGCGAGACACCGGACCGGGTCGAGCTGGCGTACCTGACCGACCGGGCGCTGCTGGCCTGCCAGGTCGGGGTGGCCGCGCTGCGCCGCGCGGGTGGCGTCGACGTCGGCGAACTCGCCACCCTGCACGCGCAGGGACCACCGCCGCCCGGCTCGCCCGCGCTGGTGCGCGCCCTGCACACCGCGCTGCGCCGCCCGCAGACCTGGGCCGCTGTGCTCGCCGATCCCGCCGTGGGCCGGGCGCTGCGCCGTACCGTCGGGCGGCTGGCCCGCGACGGGTGGCTGCTCACCCGCGCGCAGCGGCGGCGGATCGCGATGGGCACGGTGCCGCTGTTCGCGGTCGCCGCGGTCGGGCTGACCCGGCTCGTGGACAGCGCGGTCGAGGGCCGTTCCGCGGGCGGTCCGGCCTCGGTCGCCGGGCTGCTGCTGTGCTGCCTGGCCACCGCACTGGGCGCGTGGTGGCTGACCGAGGTGCCGGAGACCGGCGCCGCCGCCCGACGGCTGCTGCGGCGGCTGCGCCGCGAGCACGCCGACCTGGACCCGGAGCGCCGCCCGGTCTGGCAGGGCCGCGACACCGACACGCTGCTGACCGGGATGGCGCTGTTCGGCCCCCGGCCCCTGCTGGCCGTCGACCCGGCCTTCGCCGTGCAGGTCGGCGTCGACCCGGAACGGGACCGACCGCGCCCCGACCGCAAACCCGCCCGCCGCTGACCGAACCCCCCATTTCGCGTCGATCATGAAGTTGACGGCGTTCCGTGTCCGGTTTGCCCGGTACCACTTCATGATCGACGGCTCGGGGTGGGCAGGCCGTCGGCGCGAGCCGGTTTCCTTGTCTTGCGGGCCGGGAAGGCTCGGGCATGGCCGAGACATTCGTGAGCGAAGACCTGAAGACACTGCAGGCGATTGCGCGCGGGGCCGGCATACAGGAGGTCGACCGCCTGTCGCCGGACCAGCTGGTCGAGGCGCTGCGCCGCGCCGGGGTGACCGACGGTACACAGGACCAGTGGCCGCCCCAGCCGATCGAGGATCCGGCTCACCTGGCCGGGCTGCCCCGCAGCTCGCTGAAGCAGGGCGACGAGAGCACCGGCGGCCGGGCCGCCGAGGAGGCGATCGGTGCCATGCCCGGCGAGTCCGGCACCGAGATCAACGACCGCACCGAACGCTGACCGTACGCGACAACGGGCCGCCCCCGGTGCTCCCGGGGGCGGCCCCACGCCCGGTCCGACGTGGTCAGTGCATGCCGGCGGCGGCCGCCTCCTCGCGGGCCCGGCGCTCGTCACCGCTGAGCGTGTTCAGCGGCTTCTCCTTGACGAACAGCACGACGATCAGGGCGAGCAGCGCGAAGGGCGCGCCGATGAGGAACATCTCCGACGTGGCGATGCCGTAGACGTCCTGCACGACCCGCAGCACCGGTTCCGGCAGGGCGGACAGGTCCGGCACCTCGGCCGACCCGCCGCCCGCCGCGATCGGGCCCAGCCGTTCGACGGTCAGTGAGGTCACCCGGTTCGCCAGGACGGCGCCGAGCGCGCTGACACCGACCGCGCCGCCCATGCTGCGGAAGAACGTCAGCACCGAGGTGGCCGCGCCGAGTTCGGCGGCCGGTACGTCGTTCTGCGCGGCGAGCACCAGGTTCTGCAGGAGCATGCCGACGCCGACGCCCAGCACCGCCATGTACACCGACAGCACCGGCACGCTCGTGCTCGCGTCGATGGTGCTCAGCAGCAGCATTCCGACCGTCATCACCGCGGCACCGGCGACCAGGAACATCTTCCAGCGGCCGTACCTGGTGATCAGGGCCGTGCGGAACACCGCGCCGGCGACAGTGGTGACGAGCGTCGGGTGGCCGTGGCGCGGGTCGAGTCCCAGCCGGGCGGCCACCGCCGCGACGATCACCTGTTCCGTCTCGGCGTTGCCGCTGATCAGGCGCGGTAGCAGCGACGGGTTCGCCGCGATGACCCGCAGGCGCAGCAGCCACACCTCCCGATCGGCCTCGATGGCCTCGACCACGTCGTCGAAGGCCAGCCGCAGCGCGTCGAACGCGGAGACCTCCGGTGGAGCGGCGACGATGCGGGCCCCCAGCACCTCGCGGTCCGTCGGCTGGTCGCCGAGCAGCGCCTCGTCCTTGCTGGCGAACTAGTTGAAGAAGGTGCGGGCCGACACGTCGGCGGCCTCGCTGATCTCCTCCACCGTCACGTGGTCCAGGCCCCGCTCGGCGACCAGGCGCAGCGCGGCGCTGAGGGCGGCGCGGGTCTACCGCTTCTTGCGGTCACGCAGGCCGGGGCGGCTCTGATCGGAGGTCACGCCGCGACTCTGCGAGCGATCTTGCAGAGGATGCAAAGTTTTAGTCGGTGAAGTGATGCGGGACGCAGTGACGCCGGAAAACGGGTTGAGAGCGGTTCCGGCCCTGCCGTACGGTCCCTGCACCTGTCGTCGCAGCGAAGAAGGACGATTCCGCGTGACCCCTCCTGCTCTCTAGAACCTGACACGTTCCCCACGCCTGTAGCCGACGCCTGCGCGCCGGCTCGCCGGGCTGCCCTCGCGCGCCCGGCCACAGCGTCCGAGGCCGCGCGTAATCGGCCTCGCGTCAGGTCTTCAGAGATCAGGTCTCATGTCATCCCAACCGCATATCGTGCTGTCCTGGGTCGTCCGCCGAACCCGTCTGCCCCTACTGTCGCTGCACTGCGGGAGTTGCGGGTCGGAGTCGGCCACCGCCGGCGGCGGCAGGTTCCGCGTCAACGCCAACGGCAAGCTGCTCGACGTCTGGTTGCTGGTCCGCTGCGTGTCCTGCAACCGCACCATCAAGCTCACCGTCCACGAACGAGCGACAGTCAAGTCGCTCGATCCAGCCCGGCTGCACGGCCACCACCTCAACGATCGCGATCTGGTGGCGGCCACACTGCTCGACCCGTGGTTCGCCCGGCGCTGCCGCTTCACCCTGGACTGGACGGACGCGTGGACGCTCGACGCGCCCACGGTGCCGCTGGACGGGTGGCCGGTCCAGGTGGACGTCACCTTCGACGATCCGGTGCCGGTACGCCCGGACCGGCTCATCGCGAACAGGTTCGGCCTCACCCGGCCCGAGGTGCTGCGCCGGGTCAAGTGCGACATCCCGCTGAAGCGTCCGACGAGCTCCGCCTTCACCTTCACGGTGCTGGCGGAGGACTGACCGGGGCGTGGTCGCGGCGGCCGGGGTGCCGCCGCGACCATGCCGCCCGACCCGATCGAAGGGGTGAGCGGTGGGCCATCACCACCACACGTTCCACAACCCGCCGTCCGCGACGCCGTCCGAGGTCCGCGCGGCTCTCGCCCGCGCGGACCCCGGACCTGCCCTGGACGCCATGGTCGGATGCGCGTCGTACGGCGACGGCGACTGGAAGGAGGCACAGGAGCTCTAGGCACTGGACGACATCGAGGTGTTCCTGCATCCGCGCCGGGCGCGCTGGCGGGGACGCTTGTGGCGTTTGATCCGTCCGTGGACGTGGACCGTCTGACCGCGCGGCTGCCACGTGCGGCGATTACGACCGCTGCCCGGCAGCGCCGCGCGCGGCGACGAGCTCGGCCTCGATCAGATCGGCGGCCCGGTCGGCGCCACCGGCGGCGCGGGCCTGCCGCTTCAACTCCGCGCTCCGGGCCACCACGGCGGGGTCCGAGGTGAGGGCGAGCAGCGTCTCACGCAGTTCCACGGCGGTGACGGTCGCCGAGTCGACGACCCGGGCGACGCCGAGTGCGGCCAGTTGCTCGGCGTTCGCGAACTGGTCGGCCGCCTGCGGTGCGGCGATCATCGGCGTCCCGCAGTAGAGCCCCTCGCTGCTGCCGCCCATGCCGGCGTGGGTGACGAAGGCGTCCGCCTGTTCCAGTACGGCAAGCTGCGGCACCCACCGGTGGACCTCCACGCTGTCCGGGACGGGACCGAGTTCGGTGGGATCGACGTGCTCGCCGATCTGCAGAACGGTGTGCCAGCCGGGCAGGTCACCGAACGCGGCGACGCAGCGGCGGTAGAACTCGGGCTGCCGGGTGAAGGCGGAGCCGAGCGAGACGAGCAGCACCTTCCCGGCTCGCTCCGGTCGTACCCAGGAACCCTGGTCGGAGCGGTCCCCCAGGACCGGGCCGACGAAGCTGTAGACCGACCGGTCCACCCGGTCGGCGTTCGGCTGGAGCGCCTCCGGCGGCAGGACGAGGCTGCGGACCGGCCGCCCCTGGAACGCCATGCTGTCGGTGACCGACGAACCCTCCGCGGTCAGCCACGCCGTGAAGCGCCGGTAGTAGTCGGCGCCGCGCGGATCGGCCCGCATCGCCTCCACGGCGGGCGCCATCTCCTGCTCGTAGCCGTCCCAGGCCACGAACGTCGAGGAGAGTTGGACGGCCGGGATCCCCCACTGCTCGCCGAGCAGCCGGGCCGGCGCGCCGGCGATGTCGTAGAGGAACAGGTCGGGCCGGTCGTCGGCGTAGGCGGCCCGCAGCTGCGGCAGCATGGCGATCGCGTCGTCGAGGAAGAGCGTGAGCTGCGCGATCGGGTCGTCGATGCCGGCGCCGCCGTCAGCGGGCAGCGTCGAGGCGTACGGCTTCAGCTCCGCGCCGGTGGCCCGGATGACCTCGGCGAAGGCGGGGTCGTTGGCGTACGTGACCCGGTGGCCGCGCCGCACGAGGGTACGGATGATCTCCAAGCTCGGGTTGACGTGGCCGTGGAACGGGATGCTGACCATGGCGATGTGCGGCAAGTGATCTCCTGATCGTCGCTGAGACGAGACGTTGCGTCTCGCACAGAAGATCACAGCGCGGCGCACCCGTCAAGACGATACGTCTCGTCTCGTTGTAGGCTCGTGGAGTGACCCCCCAGCCCGCCCGCCGCAACGAGCAGTCCCGCCGCGCGATCCTCACCGCCGCCCTGGAACTGTTGACCGAGACCGGCTACCCGGCCCTGACCGTCGAGGCGATCGCCGCCCGCGCCGGCGTCGGCAAGCAGACCATCTACCGCTGGTGGCGCGGCAAGGGCGCGGTCATCCTGGACGCGCTCGCCGACGACATGCCGGAGGTCATCGCCCTGCCCGACACCGGCGACCTCCGGGCTGACCTGCGCCAGGTTCTCCGGGCCACAGTCGCCGAGTTCGCCGACCCCCGGCTGTCGGCGACCACCCGGGCCGTCACCATCGAGACACTCGCCGACGAGGAGCTGGCCGGCCAGGCACGCGACCGGCTGCTCCGCCCCCAGCTGAACGCGGTCCGCGTACGCCTGGAGGCCGCCCGCGAGGCCGGCCAGGTTCGCCCCGACGCGGCGCTGGACCAGGTGGTGGAACTGCTGTTCGGCCCGCTCTACCACCGCTGGCTGCTGCGCAACGGCCCCCTGACCGACGACTACGCCGACGGCATCGTCGACCTGGTCGTTGCCGCCGTCACCCCGTCGACGGGCACCGGCCGCTAACCGTTCGTCTGCGGCCTATCCGGCGGACAGTTTCTGCGACAGCCGGTCCAGTCCGTCTCTTATCAGCTTCCCGTAGCCGTCGTCGCCGAGCGCGCCGATCCCCTCCCGGGCCCGCCGGAGGTGGTCCCGCGCCTGGTCGAGTTCGCCGAGCTTGCGGTGGCACTCCGCCAGGTTGAGATGCAGCGACGGGTACAGCCCGGCAACCGACATCGGCACCCCGGCCCGCGCGACCCGCTCGTCGGTGAGCAGACCGGCCGCCGCGAGCGCCCGCCGGTCCCAGACCAGCTCCTGGCGTACGTCGTCCTGCACGTCGGCCATCGCGTGGGCGAGGACGCAGACGTGCAGCGGATCGCCCCGCTCCCCGCCGATCTCGTCCCAGATCCGGGCGAACAGGTCGCGGGCGTCCTCCCGCCGACCGTGCTGGTGGTGCATCTGGACGCCGTCGTTGATCCGGGTCAGCGTCGCGTCGAACACCATCGCCTGCTCCCTGGGATCGGCTGCGGTGGCGCGATCGTACGCCGACAGCGCGGACGGAGCCTGCCCGCACATAACTGTCATTATGGTGTGGCACCGATTTGACCCTTTTGTCCGCTCAGATTTCCACATTGCTGTTACCGGTAATCCGATAAAACGGGAGTTGACTCGGCGGCGAGGTTCGACAGGATCGGGGTGTGCACACCACGAGCCGGCGCTGGGAGCCTGTCGTCCTGGCGGCCTGCCTGCTGGTGGCGGCGACCGGCTGCACGACCGGGGACGACGCGGGGCGACGCGCACCTGTCGCGCCCGGCTCCCCGTCCGCTGACGCAGGGGCCTCGCTGCTGCCGCCGCTACCCGAGGATGGTCAACGCCTTTCGTGTGCCGACTCGGTTGCCACCGAGGCGGCCCCGGGTGAGCAGTACCGCGTTGTGGCGGAAGCCGTCGCGGTGTCGTCGACAGTGCTGCAGCCCGTCGAGTCGTCCGGCAACCGGGGGCCGACGCGCCTCTTCGCCAAATGGGGCCTCTACGTACGGGCCGGAGCGGCTGCGGAGGTACGGGTCGCACCCGGGTGGGAGGACCGCGCCCGGATCGGTTGGGGCCCGGGTACCGCCCCGGCGACCACCGTGCAGGTCGAGGCGTGTCCGGTCGCGACCGGTCCGGACGCGTGGTCGGTCTTTACCGGGGGCACCTGGGTGGCGAGTACGGCGTGCGTACCGCTGGTGATCCGGTCCCAGGGACGAGAAGCCGTGGCGCGGCTCGCGGTGGGCGTCGCATGCGGCCGGAGCACGCCGTGACGTCGTGCGAGCGTCGGCGCTCGGCCCTGACACCGTGACAAGGTCTTCACCGGGCGCAGGAGGTGGCGAGCGGCCTAGCGCGCGAACGGTTCGATCACCTCGAACGCGTCCTGGAACCGCACCGGGATGCCGCTCTCCGCGCTCTTGCGGTCGAGGAACGCCTTCGTCACGGCGAACCTGTCGAAGACGGCGGGCAGCGGGCGCAAGAAGACGGCTTCGGCTGACGCCCCGCGGGAGCCCATGGACGGATGGTAGTGCGCCGGCGAGCCGCTGGATCATCAGCGCGCCGTGCCCGGGGAGGAGCCGGCCGCGTCGGCGTCACGCGTTTCGGTGTGCGGAGCGGTGCTGCGCAGGCTCCACCCGATCGACACCGCGATCGTCGCCACGATCACGCCGAGGGTGACCGGGATGGGCAGCTTGCCGACCGGCGTCTCCGAGAGGATCAACTTCACGCCGGCGAAGGCGAGCAGGACGGCCAGGCCGTAGTGCAGGTGCACGAAGCGGCGCAGCAGCCCGGCGAGGCAGAAGTAGAGGCTGCGCAGGCCGAGGATGGCGAAGGCGTTGGCGGTCCAGACGATGAACGTGCTGGTCGTGATGGCCAGGATCGCGGCGACGCTGTCGATGGCGAAGATCAGGTCGGTGGCCTCGACCGCGATCAGGACCACGAACAGCAGAGTCGCGACCCGTCTGCCGTCGACCCGGGCGAAGAACCTGTCGCCGTGGAAAGCCGGGTCGGTCGGAATGAGCCTGCGGACCAGCCGGACGACGGGGTTGCGGTCCGGCGGGGTCTGCTCGTCGTGGCGGAACGCCATCTTGTAGCCGGTCCAGACGAGGAACGCGCCGAACACGTACGCGGTCCAGAAGAACGTCTCGAGCAGCTCGGCGCCGACGAAGTTGAAGACCAGCCGGAAGGCCAGGGCGCCGATGACACCCCAGAACAGCACCTTGTGCTGGAACGCGGCGGGCACGGCGAAGTAGGTGAAGATCAGCGCGAAGACGAAGACGTTGTCGATCGACAGCGCCTTCTCGATCAGGTAGCCGGCGTAGTAGGTGCCGGCCACGTCACCGCCCTGCCAGGCCCAGAGGACGACGCCGAAGAGCAGGCCGGCGGCGATCCAGATGCCGGACCAGACCGCTGCCTCACGGAAGCCGATGACGTGGTTGTCGCGGTGCAGGAACAGATCGACGGCGAGCATCGCCGCGATCGCCAGCACGAGTACGGCCCAGATCCACCAGGACACGGACATGACGAAGGGAAGACCTCTCGCCCGGGCCGGCGCACCCGAGGTGTGCCGGCGCTGCTGGACGAGGGTCTCCCCGGGCCATCGGTGGCTGCATCGCCGGGATCCGGATGGGCCGGGCCCGTACTGACGGCGGTGCGTGGATCGTCGGGTACTCCCCCTCGAACTACGATCCAGTATTCACGAAGTGCTGTTCATGCGTCAAGGGAGCCGGGCCGTCGATAGGGTGACCGGATGGACGAAGACGCTCGACGTCGGCACTCGTCGTCGTTCGGCGCGGCGGCGACCGCGTACGCCGAACACCGCCCGGACTACGCGCGGGCCGCCCTGCGATGGGCGCTCGAACCCGCACCCGGCGCGCGGGTGCTCGACCTCGGCGCGGGCACCGGCAAGCTCACGGCCACGCTGGCCGAGGTCACCGGCGAGGTCACGGTGGTCGAGCCGGACCCGGCGATGCTCGCCGAACTCCGCCGCGCCCTGCCGGACGTACGCGCCCTGCCCGGCAGCGCCGAGTCGATCCCCCTGCCGGACACCTCCGTCGACGCCGTGGTCGCCGGCAACGCCATGCACTGGTTCGACATGGCCGTCGCCGGACCGGAGATCGCCCGCGTCCTCACGCCCGGCGGAGTCCTGGCCGGACTGTGGAACGTCGTGGACGACCGGGTCGACTGGGTCGCCGGGCTCGTGGCGGTCAGCGGAAGCGCCGCCATCGGCCCCCGGGACACGCCCGCGAACTGGCGCGTCGCCACGGCCGGCATGCACCTGCCGAAGACGGGTGAGGCCCGGTTCGGCTCGCCCGAGCAGGCCGAGTTCCCGCACGGGCAGCGCCGCACCGCCGACTCGCTGGTGGCGACGCTCGCCACCCGGGCGGGAATGCTGGTCATGCCGGAACGGGAACGCACGGAGACGCTCGACCGCATCCGCGCGTACCTGGCGAGCCGGCCCGAGACGGCCGGCGGGGAGTTCACGCTCCCGATGCTGACGTGCGTGCTGCGCGTACGCCGGCTGTTACGACGATGACCGGCGCGGACGTCCGGTCCGCCGCCGCCGCGATGACCGCCGTGCTAGGGCCCGCCACCGACCGGGACTGGACGGTACGCGCCGGTGACCTGGACTGGTCCTGCTGGACCACCGCCGCGCACATCGCGCACGACCTGGTCGCGTACACCGGTCAGGTCTCGGGCCGGCCCGACGGCGGCTATCTGCCGTTCGACCTGCGGGTACGCGCCGACGCCGCGCCCGCCGAGGTGCTCACTGTCGCGGCGGCCGCGGCCGGGATGCTCGCCGCCACGATCGACGCCGCGAGCCCGGACGACCGGGCGTGGCACTTCGGCCCGTGCGATCCGGGCGGGTTCGCCGCGATGGGCGTGGCCGAGATCCTGCTGCACACAGGCGACCTGACGCGGGGGCTGGGCCTGGACTGGTCGCCACCCGCCGGGCTGTGTGCCGGGGTGGTGCACCGGTTGTTCCCTGACGCACCGGACGGCGACCCGGCGCCGGTGCTGCTGTGGCTGACCGGCCGCGCGCCGCTCGGCGACCGGCCGCGGCGTGCCGCGTGGACCTGGCAGGCGGCGCTTCCCTGAGCGTTGTCAGCGACGCCACCAGCGCCGACGGCGGCGCGGGCGGGCCGGGACGGCGCGAGGCGGCTCCGGTGCCGTAGTGTCCGGCGCGGCGCGTTCCCGATCGGCGCGCCAGCGGCGCACCGCCTCCTCGACGTTGACCGGGCGGACCACCACGCGTGGCCCGGTCGGGGTACGCAGCCAGGCCACCACCTCGGTGTTGAGCGCCGCCACGTACGACCGGACGGCCTCCTCGGTGGGCAGGTCGCGCAGCTCGGCCGGGAGCTGTTCGATGCGGCGGCGCAACTGGAGCGGCGTGGGCAGCAGCAGGTCGGACGGGATCTGCTCGCGCTCCATGAAGCTGCGGATCCACCAGCCCTCGTCGTAGGGCATGTCGCGCCCCGGGATGGGCTTGCCGGCACCCGGCAGGTTGTCGAACTCGCCGCGTTCCTGGGCCGAGCGGATCTGCGCCTCGACCGCGGCCTCCCAGCCTGTCGTCACCGCCGTCACCTCCCGTACCCACGGTATCCGCCACCGTCCGACAAGGGTCAGCGTCGCGCGGGGCCGGACTGTTCCCGCGCGGCGGACCAGGCGGCCGCGTAGCGTCCCACCGGGTACGTGAAGGGGGTGACGGCGTGCGCGACTGGCTCATCGGCCTCGCTGTGGCGACGGCCTGCCTGCTCGTGAGCTGGGCGGTGCTGGTGCTGCTGGCCCGGCGCCTGCCGCCGGGGATCCTGCGCGACCTGGCCGCGTTCATACCCGACTGCGTGACCGCCGTACGACGGCTGCGCCGCGACCCGCGGGTGCCCCGCCGCGCCCGGGTCGCGATCGTGGTCGCCGGACTCTGGGTGGCCAGCCCGATCGACCTCATCCCGGAGTTCCTGCCGGTGATCGGCCCGCTCGACGACATCGTCGTGGTGGCGCTCGCGTTGCGCTACGCCGCCCGGCAGATGCCCCTCCGGGTGCTGCTCGACGCGTGGCCGGGCGAGCCGCGGCTGCTGCTGCGCCTGATCGGTGGCACTGTCACGTCTCCTCCGTCATGAGACCGTCCGGTGGCGGACGTGGCGGTGCCCGTCGCGCGGGTACGGCGGGCGGGCCGGCAGCACCTCGGCGAACGCGTAGCCGCTCTTCTCCGCCACCCGGCACGACGCCGGGTTGTCGATCTGGTGCAGCAGCTCCAGGTGGGTCAGGCCGGTGGCGGCGAACCGGGCGAACGCCCACGCGGTGACCGCCTCGACCGCGCGTGGCGCGACACCCCGGCCCCGTGCCGGCGCGGCCGTCCAGTAGCCGATCTCGGCGGCCGGACGGCCCGGACGGACGTCCTTGAGCACCACGCAGGCCACCACCTGCTCCCCCTCCAGCACCGCGAACATGAACCGGTGCCCGGCGGCCCAGCCCTGGTGGCTGCGGCGCAGGAACACCTGCGCCTGCGCCGGGCCGGTCACCGGATGGCTGGTCCAGGCGCGCAGCACCGGATCCCGGTACGCCTCGATCAGCGCGTCGGCGTCACCGTCGCGCCACGGGCGCAGCAGCAGCGCGGGCGCGGTCGGGGTGGCCGGCGCGGAGAGCACGATCGACATGCCGCAAGTATCACCGCCGCAACACCGGCACCACCGCCCCCGCTCCGGCGATCATGAGGTTGGCGGCGACAAATCGGACGCCGGCGGCAGCCAACCTCATGATCGGCGCAGTGAGGGTGGGAGGGGACGGTGCGGGGCGACGGGTGGGCGTAGGGTCCGGTTAGGCGGGAGCGGGGAGGCGATGTGGTCACTGTCGGCGCAGTCATGGGAATCGCCCTGGTGGCGCTCGGTCTGGTGCTCACGCCCGGGCCGAACATGGTCTACCTGGTGTCGCGGTCGGTGACCCAGGGGCGGCGGGCCGGGCTGGTGTCGCTGCTCGGCGTGGCGGTCGGCTTCCTGGTCTACCTGGCCGCCGCGGTGGCCGGTATCGCCACCGTGTTCGTGCTGGTCCCGCCGCTGTACACGGCGGTGAAGCTGGCCGGCGCGGCGTACCTGCTGTGGCTGGCCTGGCGGACGCTGCGCCCCGGTGGCACGTCGGCGTTCACCCCGACGCCGCTGCCGCCGGACCGGCCCCGGCGCCTGTTCACCATGGGCCTGGTCACCAACCTGCTCAACCCGAAGATCGCCATCCTGTACGTGTCGTTGCTGCCGCAGTTCGTCGACCCGGCGCGCGGGCACGTGGCGGTGCAGAGCCTGCTGCTCGGCCTGACCCAGATCGTGGTGGCGTTGACCGTGAACGCGCTCATCGTGCTCAGCGCCGGCTCGGTGTCGGCGTTCCTGACCCGCCGGCCGGGCTGGGCGCGCCTGCAGCGGTACGTGATGGGCACGGTGCTGGCGGCGCTCGCGGTGCGGATCGCCGCCGACCGCTCCCGCGCCGCCGTCGCCACCCCCTGACCGGGGTACGCGCATCAGCGCGCTGCCTCGCGCACCACTGCCACTCCACCCGGTTCGAGCGTCAGGGAACCGTCGGCCGTCGCGCCGGTCAGCAGGTCGAGCCCGGCGACCGGCACCCGCTGCGGCTGGTCGGTGTGGTTGAGCAGGTAGAGCAGGTCTCCGTCGCCGTCGTGGCGGCGTACCGCCTCCACGCCCGAGGGTGCGCCGGGACAGGTCGGGGTCACACCGGCGAGCCGGGCCGCGTCGGTGAGCAGCCGCCGGTAGGTGTCGTCGTCGGGGCGGGTGGAGACGTACCAGGCGTACGCGTCGCCGACCCTGTTCCGGGTGACAGCGGGCCGGCCGTCCAGCACTCCCCCGGCGTACGCGCTGATCGTCTCGGCGCCGGTCGGGTGCACCGTCTCCGACCAGATCCGGCCGGTCCCGCCACCGGTCAGCGGCACGTGTTCGTCGTCGGCGAGGGGGTGGAACTCCTCCACCCGCACGCCGAGCAGGTCCCGGTACGCGCCCGGGTAGCCGCCCAGGCGCACCCGGGCGTGCTCGTCGGCCACACCGCTGAGCCAGGTCACCAGCAGGTGCCCGCCGCCGTGGACGTGCCGGCGTACCCAGTCGACTGTGGCGTCCGAGGCGAGGTAGACGGCGGGGAGCACGAGCAGCACGGCGCTGTCGAGCGGGGTGCCGGGCGGCACCACGTCGGCGGTGACGCCCGCCTGCCACAGGGCTCGGTGCGCGGCGGCCACCTCGCCGGGGTGGTCGAGCCCGTCGCGGGGCATCCCCGGGTGCCGCAGCGCCCAGCCGCTCGCCGCGTCGTACGCGATGGCCACGGCCGCCTGGACGCGGCCCGGCGCGGTCCCGGCGAGCCGGCCCAGCGCGGCGCCCAGGTCGGTGGCCTCGCGGAACACGCGGGTGTCCGCCCCGGCGTGCGACACCACTGCCGAGTGGAAGCGTTCTGCGCCGCCGGCCGGGGCGCGCCACTGGAAGAACATCACCCCGGCGGAGCCGCGTGCGACGTGGGCGAGGCTGTGCCGGGTCATCCGGCCGGGTTCCTTGGTGTGCATCCGCCCGGCGGTGTGGATCTGGTTGGGCGCACTCTCCATCAGCAGCCACGGCGCCGGCCGCCCGGCGCCGTGGTGGGCCCAGCCGCGAGCGATATCGGCGGCGAGCGCGGTCTGTTGCTCGGCGCCCGCGTCGGTCGCGGACGGGTAGTGGTCGATCGCGACCAGGTCGACCTCGTGCGCCCAGCGGGCGTGGTCGACCGGCACCCAGTCGCCGAGGACGTAGTTGGTGGTGACCGGCACGGCCGGGTTCGCCGCGCGCAGCAGGTCCCGCTGCTCGGTGTACGCGGACAGCAGCGTGTCGGACCAGAAGCGGCGGAAGTCGAGCAGCTGGCCGGGGTTGGCGAGGTACTGGGTGGCGCGCGGCGTGCCGACCTGCGCCCAGTCGGAGTAGTGCTGGCTCCAGAAGCTGGTGACCCAGGCGTCGTTGAGGGCGTCGAGGTCGCCGTACCGGGTGGCCAGCCAGCGGCGGAACGCCTCCCCGGCGTGCGGGCAGTGGCAGGTGGTGCCGTACTCGTTGTGCACGTGCCAGAGCGCCAGCGCCGGGTGGTGCGCGTACCGGGCGGCCAGCACCCCGGCGATGCTGCGGGCGGCGTCCCGGTACGCGGGCGCGGCGGCGCAGTAGGTGTCGCGGCTGCCGTGGATCAGGCGTACGCCGTCGGCGGTGACCGGCAGCGCGTCCGGGTGGCGCAGCGAGAACCAGGGCGGCGGCGACGCGGTGGGGGTGGCCAGGGCGGCCCGGATGCCGGCCGAGTGCAGCAGGTCCAGCACGTCGTCGAGCCAGTCGAGTGTGTACCGGCCGGGTTCGGGTTCCAGCCGGGACCAGGCGAACACGCCGACGGTGACTAGGTCGACCCCGGCGGCGCGCATCAGGGCGACGTCCTCGCGCCACACGTCGGGCGGCCACTGCTCCGGGTTCCAGTCGCCGCCGTAGCTGAGCCGGCCGTCGCTCCACAGCGCTTTAGTTGTCATCCCGGCCAAAATAGGAACAGGTGAGAAGGAAAGTCAATGCCGTCGATCATTGACAGTTAGTTGGGCTTCCAAAGAAACTGGCGGGACCGCCCGTGGACGCCGCGAGGAGACGCCCATGCCGTACCGCCCGCCGCTGGTCCCGTACGAGACGTTCGTGGCCGACCCGCCCGACCTGCCGGTCCGCGCCCCCGGCGAGGAGGGCGCCGACGACGTGCTGCGGGCCGAGGTCGCCGCGACCGACGCGCACGGGGTCACGCTCACCGCGACCTGCGCGTCCGGCCGCACGCTCGTCGCGCGCGTCGAGGCCGCCGGGGACGGGATCGTCCGGGTACGCCTCGCCGACGACCTCTCGGTCCGCAGCCGGTCCGCCGCCGCACTGACACTGGTCCACCCGCAGCCGTACCCCGCCGCCGTGACAGTCGCCGACGGACACGTCCGGGTCGGCGCCGGTGGCGTGGTGGCCGAGCTGCGTCTGGACCCGTGGGGGCTGCGGTTCCGCACTCCCGACGGGCGGCTGCTGCTGGCCTCCGACGGCGGCACCCGGGACATCAGCGGCCGCCGCCGTACCCTGCCGCTCGGCCGCTCCACGTTCGACGGCGAGCCGGTCGCCTGGCACGAGAGCTTCGTCGCGCCCGGCGACGAACGGTTCGCCGGCTTCGGCGAGAAGTTCACCCCGCTGGACAAGCGCGGCCAGCGCCCGCTGATGTGGAACTTCGACGCCTTCGGCGGCGAGTCCGACCGCTCGCACAAGAACGTGCCGTTCTACCTGTCCGACAGGGGTTACGGCGTTCTGGTCGACAGCGGGCTGCCGGTGCAGTTCGACGTGTGCGCGAGCACCCACAGCAGCGTGCAGATCCTCGTCCCGGACGACCTGCTCGACTACTACGTGCTGGCCGGGCCGACCCCGGCACAGGTGCTCGACCGGCTCGACGCACTGACCGGACGACCGTACCTGCCGCCGAGGTGGGCGTTCGGCGCGTGGATCTCGTCCGGTTTCTTCCCGGACAACCAGCAGCGCGTGCTGGAACGGGCCCGGCGCATCCGCGAGCGGGACATCCCCTGCGACGTGCTGCACCTGGACTGCTACTGGCAGGTCGCCGGGCACTGGTCGGACCTGCGCTGGGACGCCGAGGCCTTCCCCGACCCGGACGGGATGCTCAAGGACCTCACCGAGCAGGGCTTCCGGGTGTGCCTGTGGATGAACCCGTACCTGATGACCGGCAGCCCGCTCTACGCCGAGGCCGAGGCGGCCGGTTACTTCCTGCGCCGCCCGGACGGGAGCACGTACGTCGCCGACACCTGGCACGGCAGCTACCCGGAATGCGCCATCGTGGATCTCACGAATCCGGCCGGGGTGCGCTGGTTCCAGGGCCTGCTGCGGCCGCTGCTGGCGCAGGGCGTCGCCGTGTTCAAGACCGACTTCGCCGAGGGGGTGCCCGCCGACGCGGTGGCGCACAACGGCATGACCGGCGTCGAACTGCACAACGTGTACGCGCTGCTGTTCAACGACGCGGTAGCCGACGTCACCGAGGAGGTGGCCGGGCACCGCACCGTGTGGGCGCGCTCGTCGTACCTGGGCGGGCAGCGGCACAGCGCGCAGTGGAGCGGCGACGTCAACGCCACCTGGCCGGGCATGGCCAGCACACTGCGCGGCGGCCTGTCCCACGGGCTGTCCGGGGTGCCGTTCTGGAGCCACGACACCGGCGGTTTCCACGGCACGCCCGAGCCGGACCTGTACGTGCGCTGGACCCAGTTCGGCGCGCTCTCCCCGCTGGTGCGCCTGCACGGCACCACCAGCCGGCTGCCGTGGGAGTTCCCGCCCGAGGCGGAACGGCACGCGGTGGACGCGCTGCGGCTGCGCTACCGGCTGCTGCCGTACCTCTGGTCGGCGGCGGTGGCGAGCGCCCGAACCGGCGGCCCGATGCTGCGGGCGCTGCTCGTCGACACCCCGGACGACCCGGCCGCCTGGACCGCCGACCTCCAGTACCGCCTCGGCCCCGATCTGCTGGTGGCGCCGGTGCTCGACCCGTCCGGCGAACGCGCCGTCTACCTGCCGGCAGGCGACGACTGGCTCGACGCGTACACCGGGCGGCGGCACCCCGGCGGCCGGCACCTGCGGGTGCGCGTGCCGCTGCACCGGCTGCCGCTGTACGTGCGGCACGGCGCGCTGATCCCCACCGTGGCGCCCGCGGCGACGGTCGGGACCGGCCCGTTCCGGGACGTCACGCTCGTGGCCTGGGGCGGCGCGGACGGCGTGAGCGTGGTGCAGGACCCCGACGGCGACACCACTGTCACAGCGGTGCGCGACGGCGACACGCTGCGCGTACGCGTGGACGGGCCGCTGGACGTCCGGCGGGTCGGCGTGGTCGGGGATGATCCGCCGCGCCGGGTGGTGCTCGACGGCGAGCCGATGCCGGTGGCGTCGTTCGCGCCGTGGTTCGGCGGCGGAGAGCGGCCGGCCGGAATCTCGCCCATTTAGTTTAAGCTGTAGCCGAACTCGGGGCCGGGCGCAGGAGGCGGGCAGTACGTGATCAGCATCGACCGGCCGACGGCCGACCTCGGCGACGTGCGGGTGACCAACCGGGCCGCGGTGCTCCGGCACGTCCGCCGCCACGCCCCCTGCTCCCGGGCCGACGTCGCCGCCCACACCGGGCTGAACAAGGCCACCGTCTCCAGCCTGGTCGCCGAGCTGATCGAGCACGGTCTGCTGCGGGAGACCGGGCTGACCGAGAACCGGGTGGGCCGCCCGGCCACCATGCTCGTCCTCGACGGCTCCCGCTACGTCGGGCTCGGCCTGCGCGTCGGCGCTGACGAACTGGTCGCGGTCGCCGCCGGACTGGGCGGCGACCCGGTGCTGACCTGGCGGCGCGCGTTCCCCGCCGCCACCGCCGGTCCCGAGGAGACGGTGAAGGCGCTCGCCGCGCTGACCCGGCGTGCCGTCACCCGGATCGGCGCCGACCGCACCGTGCTCGGCCTCACCGTGGCCGTGCCCGGGCTGGTCGGCCCCGACGGCGACGTGCCCGCCGCACCCGCGCTGGGCTGGCGCGGCGTGCCGCTGGCCGCGTCGGTGCGCCGCGCGCTAGGCGACAGGGGTTTCCCCGTCGCCGTCGACACCGAGGCCAACCTCGCCGTGCTGGCCGAGCGACGGCACGGCCCGTACGCCGCCACGACCGACCTGGTGCACCTCACCGGCGGTCCGGCGATCGGCGCGGGCCTGATCAGCGGCGGCCGGCTGCTGCGCGGCGGCCGGGGCTTCGCCGGGGACGTCGGGCACCTGCCCCTGGCCGCGGACGGACCGGCCTGCGACTGCGGGCGGCGCGGCTGCCTCACCGCGCTGCTCGGCGTGGACGCGGTGATCCGCCGCCTGCTGCCAGACGCCGGACCGGTCACCGACCATCTGCCGGAGGTCGAACGCATCCAGGCGCTGGCCCGCGCCGGGGACGAGCCGGTACGCACCGGGCTCACCGAGATCGGCCGGCTGCTCGGGCAGGCGGTGTCGGTGCTGGCCGGGCTGCTCGACCCGGAGGTGGTGGTGGTCGGCGGTCACCTGGCGGCGCTCGCGCCGTGGCTGCTGCCGGCCGCCCACGCCGAACTCGCCGCCCGCACACCGGTCCCGCCCGGCGTGCGTCTGGAGGCCAGCACGCTCGGGTCCGCGGCCGGGGCGCTGGGCGGAGCCACCGCCGCACTGGCCACAGTGGAGGCCGGGCGCCTGCCCGCCGGATGACCCCTTGACCGCACCGGCCGGAAGTGCCAACCTCGGTAGCGCCGCGTTCCGGGACCGGGCAACCTGCGAAGCGGCGTGTTCTTCGGCGGTTGTCGAAGCGCTTCACCACCGCTCCGGGCCGACACCGCCGCACCCCCACCACCCCTTTCGCGTACGCGACGCCGCATCACCGGCCCGTCCGTCGAAGCGCTTCGACGGACGAGCGGCAGCACGTACGCCGACCGGAGGCGCCCACCATGACCGACCCCGTCCCCCACCGTCTCGACGACCTGCTGGCCCGGCTCACGCTGCCGGAGAAGCTCGGCCTGCTGCACCAGTGGCAGGCGCCGGTGCCCCGGCTCGGCCTGCGCGCGTTCCGCACCGGCACCGAGGCGCTGCACGGCGTCGCCTGGCTCGGCACGGCCACCGTCTTCCCGCAGGCGATCGGCCTGGCCGCGAGCTGGAACCCGGACCTGATCCGGGCGGTCGGGGCCGCCGTCGGCGACGAGGTACGGGTCAAGCACCGGGCCGACCCGGACCGCGTCGGCCTCAACGTGTGGGCGCCGGTGGTCAACCCGCTGCGCGACCCCCGGTGGGGACGCAACGAGGAGGGCTGGTCCGAGGACCCGTGGCTGACCGGCCGGCTTGCCACCGCGTACGCGCTCGGGTTGCGCGGCGACCACCCCATCCGGCTGCGGACCGCGCCGACGCTCAAGCACTTCCTCGGCTACAACAACGAGACCGACCGGGCCACCACCTCCAGCGACCTGCCGCCCCGGGTGCTGCACGAGTACGAGCTGCCGGCCTTCCGCGCCCCGCTGGCGGCCGGCGCGGCGGTGGCGGTGATGGCGTCGTACAACCTGGTCGACGGCGTGCCGGCGCACCTGAGCCCGCTCATCGAGGGCGAGCTGCGCGGCTACGCCGACGACGAGATCATGGTGGTCGGCGACGCCGGCGCGGTCGGCAACATCGCCGGCGTGCAGGAGTACCTGCCCGACCACGTGGCCGGGTTCGCCGCCGCGCTGCGCGCCGGCATCGACAGCTTCACCGAGGACGACGAGGACAGCGCCCCCACAGTGGAGCGGCTCACCGAGGCGCTGGCCCGCGGGCTCGTGGACGTCACCCACGTGGACCGGGCGGTGCGGCGGATCCTGTCCGTCCGGTCGCGGCTGGGCGACCTCGACCCCGATCCCCACGACGACGTGCCGCCGCACACGCTCGACAGCCTGGCCCACCGGGAACTCGCCCGCGAGGCCGCCCGCCAGTCGGTGGTGCTGCTGCGCAACGACGGCCTGCTGCCGCTGCGCCCCGGCACCCGCGTCGCCGTGCTCGGCCCGCTCGCCGACACCGTGCTCACCGACTGGTACAGCGGCACCCCGCCGTACGCCATCAGCGCGTACGCCGGCCTGCTCGGACGCCTGCCCGAGGTGACCACCCATCCCGGCGCGGACCGGATCACGCTGCACATCGGTGACCGGGCGGTACGCGACGACGGCGACGGCCCGCTGGCGCTCGGCGACAGCCCGGCCGAGTTCGACGTGGTCGACTGGGGGCGCGACGTGGTGGCGCTACGTGCCGTCGGCACCGGCCGGTACGTCGGCGCCGACGACACCGGGGCCCTCGTGGCCGACCGCGACGGACCGGGCGGCTGGGTGGTACGCGAGACGTTCCGCCTGCACCACCGGCCCGACGGCACCGCGCTGCTGCACCACCTGGCCACCGGCCGGCACGTCGGCGTCGCACCGGACGGGCGGCTGAGCGTCGCCACCGGCGAGCCGGCCGTGTTCACCGTGACGCTGCTCGTGGACGGGGCCGCCGAGGCCGCCGCGCTGGCGGCCGCCGCCGACGTGGCGGTGGTGGTGCTCGGCAACCACCCGATGGTCAACGGCCGGGAGACCGAGGACCGGGCCGACCTGGCGCTGCCGTCCGGCCAGGCGGAGCTGCTGCGGGCCGTGCACGCCGCGAACCCGCGTACCGTGCTGGCGCTGACCAGCAGCTACCCGTACGCGGCCGGCTGGGCGCAGGAGCACCTGCCGGCGGTGCTGTGGAGCGCCCACGGCGGACAGGAACACGGCAACGGGCTGGCCGACGTGCTGCTCGGCGCCGCCGACCCGGGCGGGCGGCTCACCCAGACCTGGTACGCCGACGCCGCCGAACTGCCCGACCTGCTCGACTACGACGTCATCGGCGCCGACGCCACCTACCTCTACCACCGGGGCGAGCCGCTGTACCCGTTCGGGCACGGGCTCAGCTACGCCGAGTTCGACTACGCTGACCTCCGGTTGAGCACCGCCACGGCGCGCGCCGGCGAGGAGGTCGAGGTGAGCGTCGAGGTCACCAACACGGGCCGCCGCCCGGGCACCGAGGTCGTGCAGCTCTACGCCCGGCAGCGGCGCTCCCGGGTCAAGCAGCCACTGCGGCAGTTGCGCGACTTCGCCCGCGTCACGCTCGACCCGGGCTGCGCCGCCCGGGTGACGATGCGGCTGCGTACCGCCGACCTGGCCTGGTGGGACGAGACCCGCGCCGCGATGGTGGTGGAGGCCGCCGCCCACTCGGTGCTCGTCGGCCGGTCCGCGCGGGACATCCGGCTCTCCGGCACGCTCACCGTCACCGGCGGCGACGCGACGGCCGAACCGGCGGGCACCGGCGTCGGGGCGGCCCGGTGACCGGCCGGACCCCCGGCGAGCAGGTCACCATCGCCGACGTGGCCCGGCACGCCGGGGTGGCGGCCAGCACCGTGTCGTACGTGCTCAGCGGCAAACGCACCATCTCGGCCACCACCCGCAGCCGGGTGCTCGCCAGCGTCCGCGCGCTCGGCTATCACCCGCACGCCGGGGCCCGCGCGCTCGCCAGTCGCAGGGCCAACGTGATCGCGCTGGTGCTGCCGCTGCGTACCGGCATGCAGGTGCCCGTGGTGATGCGCTTCGCCACCGCGGTGGTCACCACGGCCCGCCGCCACGACCACGACGTGCTGCTGGTCACCGCCGACGAGGGACCGGCCGGGCTGCACCGCATCGCCGGCAGCGCGCTCGTCGACGGCGTGCTGCTGATGGACGTGGAGCTGGAGGACTCCCGGGTACCGCTGCTGCGCGAACTGGCGCTACCCGGCGTCCTGATCGGGCACCCCGCCGACAGCACCGGACTGGCCTGCGTGGACCTCGACTTCCGGCGTGCCGGTGAGCTGTGCGTGGAACACCTGGCCGCCGCCGGGCATCGGCGCGTCGCGCTGCTCGGCGCGCCCGCCGCGGTCTACGACCGGGGCACCGGGTTCGCCCACCGCACCCGCGCCGGGGTGCGCGCCGCGGCCGAGCGGCTCGGCGTCGACGCGGTGACCCGGCCCTGCGAGGAGGGACCGGCGGCGGTACGCCACGACCTGGAGGCGCTGCTCGCCGACCACCCGGACGTCACCGGGCTGGTGGTGCAGAACGAGTCGGCGGTCGGCCCGGTGCTCGCCACGCTGCCGCTGCTGGGCCGCCGGGTGCCCCGTGACGTGTCGGTCGTCGCGATCTGCCCGGACGAGCTGGCCGAACAGTCAGGGCTCACCTGCGTACCGGTGCCCGCCGAGGAGGTCGGCCGGCAGGCGGTGGCGTTGCTGATGCGGCGGTTGAGCGGTGAGCCGGTGCCGGAGGTGACGTTGCTGGAACCGCACCTCACCGTGCGGGACACCAGCGCCGTCCGGTGACGGCGCACGGCATCCACGACACCGCGCCGGCCGACGACTGGACCGATGCGTTCCTCACCGGCAACGGCGAGCTGGGGCTGATGGTCCCCGGGCGGCCGTACGCGGAGCGGATCGTGGTGAACCACCACCGGCTCGTCCTGCCCAACGGCACCCGGGACGCCCGCGCGCCCGAGCTGGCCGGCCGGATGCCGCACATCCGCGCGCTGGTGCTCGCCGGGCGGCGGGCCGAGGCCGCCCGGCTGCTCACCGGCGGCCGGGAGCTGGAGTGGACCCAGTCGTTCCACCCCGGGTACGCGCTCACCGTCGACGCGCCGCCCGGACCGGCGCGCGGCTACCGGCGCGACACCGACTTCACCACCGGGGAGGTGACTGCCGAGTGGTCGGGCGGGCGTCGGCGCTGCTTCGCCTCCCGCGCCGACGGTGTCGCGGTGCTCCACCTCGACCAGGGCGACTGCGTGGCGGGGGCGACGGGTGAGCTGCCCGGCAGGCCGGCCGACGTGGTGTACGAGCGCGCCGCGTACCGCCGTGACGGGCTGGTGTTCCTGCGGATACGCGCCCGTTACCCGGACGCCGGCGGCGCGTACGGATTCGAGGGGCTGACGCTGCTGCGCGGCGACGTGACCGTCGACGGCGACCGGGTGCGGGTACGCGGACCGGCACTGCTCACCACGCTCGTCGACCGGCCCGGCGCGCCGCCCTGGCGTACCCGGGCGTCGGAGCAGCGGCTCGCCGCGCTCGCCGGGGACTACGAGGAGCTGCTGGCCCGGCACGTACCTCACCATCGCGGCCCGTACACCCGGGCCGGCCTGGACCTCGGCGTGCCCGCCGCCGACCGGGCGCTGCCCGTGGACGAGCTGCTGGCCCGGCAGGCCGCCACGCCGGACCGGCTGGACCCGGCGCTGCTGGAACGGTTGTTCCACTCCGGCCGGTACCTGCTGTTCAGCGCCAGCGGGGTGCTGCCGCCCCGGCTGACCGGGCTGTGGCTGGGCTCCTGGGACGCCGCGTGGGCCGGTGACTTCACCACCGACGCGAACCTGAACCTGCAACTGGCGGGCGCGAACGTCGGCGCGCTGCCGGAGGTGACAGCGGCGCACGCCCGGCTGGTCGCCGCGCAGGTGGAGCACTGGCGCGCCAACGCCCGCGCGGTGTACGGGGCACGCGGTCTGCTCGCGCCCAGCCGCACCGACGGCGAGCACGGTCACCTGTTCCACGTCCATCCGGAGTGGCCGTTCACCGCGTGGCTGGCCGGCGCGGACTGGCTGCTGCATCCGCTGCACGAGCATCACGTGGTCACCGGTGAGCCGCTGGGTGCGGTGGCCGGCTGGCTGGCCGAGGTGGCGGACTTCTTCGCCGACGTGCTGGCCACTGTGGACGGGGCGCCGGCGCTGGTGCCGTCGTACTCGCCGGAGACCGGCCCGTACGACGGCACCGGCCGGGTCGCGCCGGTCGCTGTGAACGCCACGATGGACGTCGCGGCGGCCCGGCACGCGCTGCGGCTGGCCGCCGAGGTGACCGGCGACGACAGGTGGGCCGGGGTACGGCCGCCCGGCTACCTGGTGGACGGGCGCGGCGCGCTGGCCGAGTGGGCGTGGCCCGGCAGCACCGGCGACGAGGACCACAGGCACGTCAGCCACCTCTATCCGGTGTGGCCGCTGGACGAGATCAACCCGGACGACACCCCGGAGCTGGCCGCCGCCGCGCACCGGGCCCTGACGTCGCGCGGTGACGAGGACCGCTCCGCGCACGGCAGCCTGCACCGGGCGCTGGCGGCGGCCCGGCTGCGCGACGGCGAGCTGGTCGCGGCGAACCTGCGCAAGATCCTCGGCGCGGACATGTTCTTCCGGTCGCTGATGAGCGCGCACAACCCGGGCCGGACCACGTACAACGCCGACGCCGCGCACACTCTGCCGGCGGTGCTGATCGAGTCGCTGGTCCAGTCGCGCCCGGGGACGCTGCGGCTGCTGCCCGCGCCGCCGCCCGGCCTGCCCGCCGGCACGCTGCGCGGCATCACCTGCCGGGGCCGGGTCACCGTCGAGGAGCTGACCTGGACGCCGGACCGCGTGCGGGCGCGCCTGGTGTCGCCGGTTCCGCAGCGCGTGACCGTGTACGGCCCGAGCGGCCGTCACGCGGTCGATCTGGTTCCGGACCGGGCTTACGAGGTGGTGTTCGGCTAGATGTTGTCGGGCTGGTGCAGCGCCGGGTGGCTCTCCCCCGGAGCGGCGTACCAGGGCGGGGCGCCGTCGGTCAGCGCGGTGCCGATCCGCAGCCGCGCCCAGTCGTCCAGGTCCGGCAGCGCGTCCGGCGCGAACCAGGCCACCGCGAGCGACTCGTCGCCGTCGGCCGTCGGCGCTCCACCGATCGCCCGGCAGCGGAACCAGACATTCAGGTATTCGCAGGCGTCGCCGTTGGGGTAGACCACCGGATGGGTGGCGACACCTGCCAGCCGGTCGATCGTCACCGCCACGCCCGTCTCCTCGTGGACCTCCCGCACCAGCGCGTCGGCGGGCTGCTCACCCGGGTCCACAGTGCCCGCCGGAACGGACCAGCGGCCGTTGTCGCAGCGGCGGGCCAGCAGCACCCGCCCCGCGTCGTCGGTGACCACGCCGCTGACGCCGTACAGCATCAGCAGGTCGTGGCCGACGTGGCGGCGCAGCCGGGCGATGTAGGGCGAGACGGCCATGGCGAGCAGGCTACCGGCGGGCCTGCCCGTGCCGCCGGACCATGCCCTCGGCCAGCGCCGCACCGTCCAGGTCACCGGCGGCCAGCCGCCCGGCGACGGTACGGCGCACCATCCGGTCGGCGAGCGCCGGTGCGTGCCGGGCCAGCGCCATCTCGATCCGGCCGCGCCGGGTGGTGGCCACGTCCCGTGGCGCGCGCCGGGCGGTGGCGGCGCGCAGGATCGCCGCCACCACCCCCTCGACGGGTTCCGGGCGGGACACCCCGCTCAGCGACAGCCCGGCCGCCACCGTGCTGTCGTGGATCGGGGAGGCCACCATGCTGGGGTAGACCACACTGACGCCCACGTGGGTGCCGACCTCGTGGCGCAGCGCGTCGGCGTACGCGACGAGCGCCCGCTTGCTCACCCCGTACGCCGCGGCCAGCGGCAGCGGCAGCACGGCCATCCGGCTGGCCACGAAGATCACCCGCCCGCGGGCGGCCTCCAGGGCCGGCATCGCGGCGGCGGTGGTCCGCCAGGCGGCGAGCAGGTTCACCTCGATCTGGCGGCGTACCACCTCGTCGGGCGGCAGCTCGGCGGGCGCGGGGCCGCCCACACCGGCGTTGTTGACGAGCAGGTCGAGCCCGCCGAGCCGGTCGACGGCAGCGGCCACCGCTGGTGGCGTGGCGTCCGGGTCGGTCAGGTCGACGCCGAGCACCGGCGGTGTGGCGTCGGCGTCGGCGTGCAGGTCCAGCCCGACCACGTGGGCGCCGGCGGCGGTGAGGGCCGCGCCCAGGTGCTGCCCGAACGTGCCCCGGGCGCCGGTGACCAGCACCCGCCGCCCGGCCAGCCCGCTGCTCCGGCCCGGGGCGCTCATCGTGCCGCTCCGGCCCGGCGACGGCCGGCGGCCAGCTCGCGGCCCAGTTCGGCCAGGTAGACGTCGAAGTCGACGCGCATGTGCGGGCGGCGCTGCCCCCACCGGGCGGTGGCGGCCCGCAGCTCGTCGCGGCAGGCGGCGGCCTGGCGGGCCGGGTCCGGTGGCGCCCAGGTGCCGGCCAGGCGCGCGGCCACCAGCCGGGCCTGCGCCTCCACCAGGGGGAACGCCGCTCCGGTGGACTGCATGAGCCCGACGAACGCCAGCCCGGGCGCGTCCAGGTGGAACACGTGCCGGTACAGCGGGAGCCGGTCCGCGCCGTCGCCGAGCAGCGCCGGGTCGAGGAACGGCATCTCGACCCGGTAGCCGGTGCACCAGACGACCAGGTCGACCTCGTCGTGGCGGCCGTCGGTGAACTCCACCCGGTCGCCGTCGAAGCGGGCGATGCCGGGCCGGGCGTCGATGTCGCCGTGGGTGAGCCGGGACAGCAGCGCGTCGGACAGCGTCGGGTGGTCCTGGAGGAAACCGTGCGCGGGTGCGGGCAGCCCGTACCGGGTGGGCGGCCCGACCGCGGTGGTGATCATGGTCTGGCTGATCCGCTGCCGCAGCCGCCACGGCAGCCGGCGGGCCAGCGCGCCGTTGAGCGTGTCCGACGGGCGGCCGAGCAGGTACTTGGGCACCACCCACACGCCGCGGCGCAGCGACAGCAGCGTGCGCGCGGCGGCGTACGAGGCGTCGACGGCGATGTCCATCGCGGAGTTGCCCCCGCCGACCACGAGGACCCGGCGCCCGGCGAGCTGCTCCGGTCCCCGGTAGTCGTGGCTGTGCATCTGCTCGGCCGTGCACTCACCCGGGTACGGCTCGGGCCGCTTCGGCACCCGGTTGTGCCCGTTGGCGACCACCACCGCCTCGACGTCGACCTCGACCGGACCGTCCGGGCCGGTGGCGTGCACCCGCCAGCCGTCGCCGGTGCGGGTGACCCGCTCGACGGTGTGCCGCAGCCGTACCGCCTCGCGCAGCCCGAACCGGTCGGCGTAGTCGCCGAGGTAGCCGGCGACGCGGGTGTGGTCGGGGTAGTCGGGCCAGTCCGCGGGCATCGGGTGGTCGGCGAACTCGGTGCGCCCCTTGCTGGTGTTCAGGTGCAGCGTCCGGTACGCGGGCGAGCCCGGCGCGCCGTACACCCAGAGGCCGCCGAGCGTGTCGGCTGCCTCGAACGCGATCGCCGGGACACCGGCGTCGGCGAGTGCCTTGAGCGTGGCCAGCCCGGCGGCTCCGGCGCCGACGACAGCGACCCTGGGTGTGCCCATTACCCGCCTCCTAAATCCAACGACCGATGGATAATCCCCGGAGCGCGGACCGGCGTCAAGGGCGGGTGTCTCCCGGGCCGCCGACGTACAACGCGTCGAGGAACCGGTGCACGAACGCCCGGAACTCGCGCCGCTCCCGCGCGCCCGAGCCGGTGCCTGCGGCGAGCGCCACCACGTGCCCGTGCACCGCCCAGACCAGGGAGCGCACCGTCACGTGCGGGGTCGGCTCGGTCAGCGCGCCGGCCCCGGCCGCGGCCACCAGCAGTTCCTCGACCAGCCCGTACAGCGGCGCGGCGTAGCGGCGGTCCAGCTCGCCGTGCCGCTGCGGCTCCAGCCAGCGGCGCAGCCACAGCGCTGTCGTCTCGGGCCGGTCCTCCAGGAAGTCGACGAACACGTCCACCAGGTCGTGCAGCGCCCGCAGCGCGTCCTGCGGGCCCGCTGCCAGGGCCGCCCGGGCGCGTTCCGCGGCCGCCTCGATGACCTCCCGCTCGGCGCTGAACACCCGGGCGAAGCAGGCGTCGTAGAGCTGCGCCTTGGTGCCGGTGTGGTGCACGACGGTGGCCGCGTCCACGCCCGCCGCGGCGGCGACGTCGCGGACGCTCACCGCGTCGAAGCCCCGTTCGGCGAACAACGCGGTGGCGGCGGCGAGCACCAGGTCACGGGTCGGGCGTTGGTCGTCGCGGCGGGGCCGGCCCGGCCGGCGGCGAGGCATGGTCATCCGGCCATTGTTCCCCCTACAATCCAGCAACCGTTGGATTGGGGGGCGGCGTGCCCCGAGGACAGGAGACCGCCATGACCGGGCTGGATCAGCGCTCCGACGCGGTCACCCTGCCGCGCGGCCCGCTCGTCGGGTTCGCCACCGGCTCGCTCGGCATGGGCGTCTGGGTCACCGTGCCCGGGCTGCTGCTGCTCTACTTCCTGACCGACGTGCTGGCGGTCGCGCCGTGGCTGGCCGGGCTCACCCTGCTGCTGCCGAAGATCGCCGACGTGGTGCTGCACCCGTGGATCGGGCACCGCTGCGACGTGGAGCAGGCCCGCCGGGGCCACCGCCGCCGTCTGCTGCTGGCCGGGTGCGTGCTGCCGCTGGCGTTCGCCGCGCTGTTCGCGGTGCCCGGCGACCTCACCGGCGCCGCCGCCGCGGGCTGGGTCGCGGTGTTCTTCGTCGCCGGCAACCTGCTGTTCGCCGCGTACCAGGTGCCCTACCTGGCGACCCCGGCGGACCTGCGGATCGGATACCACGAGCGGACCCGGCTGATGGCCTTCCGGATGGTGGTGCTGACGCTCGGCATTCTGGTCTCCGGGCTGCTCGCGCCGCTGCTGGCCGGCGGCGACGACGCGACACGCGCCGGCTACCTGCGGATGGGCGTGGTGCTGGCGGCCGGGATGCTCGCCGCGATGCTCGTCGGCGTCGCGGGGATCGGCCGGTTGCGCCGTACCGCCGCCGACACGGCCCCGCCGCACGGCCCGGGCGGGTGGCGGGCGCTGGCGGCGAGCCTGCGGGACCGGCAGTTCCGCTGGCTGGTCGGCGCCTACCTCGCGATGTCCACCACCACCCACCTGGTGCTCGCCGGTGTGCCCTACTACGCCGAGTACGAGCTGGGCCGCCCCGGCCTCACCACGGTGCTGGTGGCCGCGTTCGTCGCGCCCGCGCTGCTGGTCACCCCGGGCTGGCTGGCGGTGGCGCGGCGGATCGGCAAGCAACGCGCCCTGCTCGCCGCGCAGGCCGCGTTCGCCGCCGGGTCGCTGGTGCTGGCGGTCGGCCGTCCCGCCGGGCTGCCGGTGCTGGTCGCCGCCGTGGCGGTGCTCGGGGTGGCGTTCGCCGGCATGCAACTGCTGCCGTTCTCGATGCTGCCCGACGTGATCCGCGCGGCCGGCGGCACCGAGCGGGCCGGCACGTACACCGGGGTGTGGACCGCCACCGAGGCAACCGGCGCGGCGCTGGGCCCCTACGCGTACGCGCTGTGCCTCGCCGCCGGTGGGTTCGTGGCCTCGACCGCCGGGCAGAGCGTGACCCAGTCCCCGGCCGCGCTCGACGCGCTGCGCTACGGCTTCGGGCTGCTGCCCGCCGCCGTGATGGTGGTCGCGGTGCTGCTGCAACGCCGCTACACCCTCGACGGCGCGGCCCGGGCCGACGCCGCCGGATAGACTTCGCCCCCGATGGACGCCGAGCCCGCCGCCGACACCCGACCCTGCGCCCACTGCGGACGCGACGTGCCGCAACGCGCCGGCGCGGGCCGCCCGTTCCGCTACTGCCGGGACAACGACGGCGCCTGCCAGCGGGCCGCCCGCAACTCGCGGATGCGCCACCGCAACTCCCCCGGCCTGCCCGGGCAGGTGGCGCGCACCTGGGAAGCGGTGGACCGGCTCGACCAGATCGTGGAGACACTCACCGAGGCGCTGCACGCCGAACTGTCACCGGCCGGTGTGGAACGGCAGCTCGCCGAGCTTCGCGCGGAGACGTCCGCGCAGGTCGCGGCGGCGCACGCCGAACGCGACGAGGCCCGCCGCGAGGCCGAGGACGCCTCCGCGGCGGCGGCCCGCGACCGGCAGCAGGCCCGCGCCGCGTACGCCGAACGCGACGCCGCCGCCGAACGCGCCGAGCGGGCGCAGGCCACCGCGTCCGCCGCCGCCGAACGGGCGGCCGCCGCCGAGGAC